>JAADYY010000483.1 GCA_010092805.1 Chloroflexota bacterium
GCCGGGATCAGCGTTTCCGGCACAAAGCGCCCGCCGAACTCGCCGTAGTAGCCGCGCGCGTCCGGCACTTCGGCGCTGTTCGCCTGGATGTACCCCCTTGCTTCCGGTTTTGTCGTTGTCATTCGTCGGGTCCTATCAATTCACTGACACATCATTTATGGATTTTCGGCGTCTACGCTCGCGGCGCTGACCGCCTGAACGAACGCGCGCAGCTTCCCGCGATCTTTCACGCCCGGCTGATCGGGCACTTCGACGCCGCTCGCAACATCGACGCCCCAGGGCTGCACCGCCGCGACGATCCCGCCGACATTTTCCGGGTTGAGGCCGCCGGCCAGCATCAACCGGGGCGTCTGCGCCTTGACCGCCTGTGCGATCTCGATGCTCGCTTGCACACCCGTCCCGCCGTACAGATCGGGGTGATAGGCGTCCAGCAGCAGCGACGGGATGCGTTCGTCTGTCGGCGCGACTGGCTCAAAATACTTCAGGTCGTCGAGCGCTTCGGCTTCGTTGCGCGGGCCGATCGCTTTGTAAGCGGTGCCGCGCAATTCGCGCAGCACATCAATCGACTCATCGCCGCTCAACTGCACGAAGCGCAGCCCCACCTTTTCCATCGTCACGGAGATATGCCCGACGATCTCGTTGACAAACAGGCCCACCAGAATCGGGCAGGCCGCGCCGAACTCCGCCCGCAACGCATCGCAGATCGTCATAGCGGCTTCCGGCGTGATGTAGCGCGGGCTGCGCTTATAGAAGTTGAAGCCTAGCAGCCCCGCCTCGGCGAGCGCCGCCGTCCGCGCATCTTCTAATGAGGTGATCCCGCAGATTTTGACTTTGGTCATCTGTTAGCCTCACGCGCTTGACTGCTGAACCCCCGCACCTGTGCCGCCAGATCATCGGCGCGCACGAGCGCTTCGCCGACCAACACAGCGTGCGCCCCCAGCGATCCCATGCGGCGGACATCCTCCGCGCTGCGGATGGCGCTTTCAGCGACGAGCGTCACAGCGGGCGGAACTTGCGCCGCCACGCGCCCGGTTGTGCCGAGATCTTCGCGGAACGTCTTCAAGTCGCGGTTGTTCACGCCGATCACCTGCGCCCCGATCTTCAGCGCACGTTCGAGTTCGGCTTCGTCGTGGACTTCAACGAGCGCCGCCATCCCCAATCCGCTGATTTGCGCGTGCAGATCCGCCAGTTGCGCATCGGTCAGCGCCGCCACGATCAACAGCAAGGCATCCGCGCCCGCCGCGCGCCCCTCATACACCTGAAACGGGTCGATGATGAAGTCCTTACGCAGCACTGGGATCGCGACATTCGACCGCACGGTTTGCAGATCGTCGAGGTGTCCCATGAAGAAGCGCTCATCCGTCAGCACCGAGATCGCCGCTGCACCGTTGGCGGCGTAAGTCGTCCCCAAAGTGACCGGATCGAAATCTTCGATCAGCACGCCTTTGCTCGGCGAGGCGTGCTTGACCTCAGCGATCAGCGCCATCTGATCAGCGCGGCGCAGGGCGGCGGCAAACGGGCGCGGCGAGTCGGCGGCTTCTGCGGCGCGGCGCATCTCCGCGACGGCGGCTGGCGATTGCCCGATCTTGCTCCCCACTTCCTCAACCTTGTGCGCCAGAATCTGATCGAGGATCGTGTCTGTCTTGACGAATTTCGTCGCTGCATCGCTCATGCTGCATACCTCTGGCTGAATTCGATGAGCGCGTCGAGTTTGGCGACCGCTGCGCCGCTGTCAACGACTTCAGCCGCACCAGCAACCCCAGCCTGCATATCTGTCGCTGCGCCCCCCGCGACCAGCGCCGCCCCTGCGTTGAGCAGCGCGACATCGCGTTTGGCGTCGGTGATCGAGCCGTCGAGCACGCCGCGTAGAATCGAGGCGTTCAGCGGTGGGTCGCCGCCCAGTAGATCGCTGATGGTCGCGCCGGCAAATCCCAGATCCTCCGGCTTCAGTTCGTAAGTCGTCACCTGGCCGTCTTTGTACGCGCTGATGCGGTTGGGGCCGGTCGTCGTCAGTTCGTCCAGGCCGCCGTAACCGTTGACGACCAACGCCGACTTCGACCCCAGTTCGCCCAGCACGCTCGCCAGCATCTCCGTGAGATCCGGCGCGAATACACCCATCAACTGGCGCTGTGCCCCCGCTGGATTCGTCAGCGGGCCGAGAATATTGAAGATCGTGCGCACCCCCATCTGGCGGCGCGGGCCGATGGCGTGCTTCATCGCCGGGTGCAGCTTGGCCGCGAACAAAAACCCGATCCCGATCTCGTCGATGGCGGTGCCGACCTGCTCCGGCGTCAAATCGAGGTTGACGCCCAACTCGGCGAGCACATCGGCGCTGCCGCAGCGGCTGCTCGAGGCGCGGTTGCCGTGCTTGGCGACCTTCAGCCCTGCCCCCGCCGCGATGAATGCCACCGTCGTGCTGATGTTGTACGTCCCGGATTTGTCGCCGCCCGTACCGCACGTATCCAGCAAGTCGCCGTTGACGCTCGTTGGCACGCGGAAAGCGTTGGCGCGCATCGCACGGGCGCTGCCGGTGATCTCGCCCTGAGTTTCGCCCTTCATGCGCAGCGCCATCAAATACGCCCCGATCTGCGCTTCGGTGGCTTCCCCCACCATAATCTGGTTCATGACGGCTTCGGCCTGCTCCGGCTGCAAATGACCGAAACGGCTGAGCACATCAATTGCCCGTTGAATGTCCATGCCCATCTATCCTGCGGTTCTCAGTTGATTAGCGCTGCTCACTGCGCTGCGATCTGCTCGTTGATGTTGAGAAAGTTCTGGAGCAAGCGCGGCCCTTCGCGCGTCAGAATGCTTTCCGGGTGGAACTGCACGCCGTAAACCGGGTGGGTGTGATGGCGCAGCCCCATGATCAGCCCATCGTCTGTCCAGGCGATGGGTTTGAGCGCTGCAGGCAGCGAGTCTTGCTCGACGATCAGGCTGTGATAGCGCGTCGCCTCAAACGGGTTGCTGACCCCGGCGAACAGCGGGTCGCCCTCGTGGCAGATCAGGCTGGTTTTGCCGTGCATCAAGTGTGGGGCGCGCAGCACCACACCGCCATACGCCTGCCCGATGCACTGATGCCCCAGGCAAACACCCAGCAGCGGCGTCGTGGCCCCCAGTTCGCGGATCACATCCAGCGAGATGCCGCCGTCGTCTGGCGTGCCCGGCCCCGGCGAGATCACGATGTGGGATGGGTTGAGCGCCCGGATTTCGTCCATCGTGATCTGGTCGTTGCGCGCCACGTGCAGGTCTGCGCCCAGCTCGCCCAGGTATTGCACAAGGTTGTAGGTAAAACTGTCGTAATTATCGATAACGAGAATCATCTTTGGTCTCCCAAGTTCGGCATGGAAGCCGCTTCCAGCCCTTCTAAATGCAGCAAATCATTGACGGCGGAAAGTTGCCAGGTGCCATCGTCGCGGCGGCGGATAGTCGTCACGGCGCTGTTCGCCAGATCCACTGAACTTGGGTCGAATTCCGGCACCAATTCCGCGATCAGGATTTTGATGGCCGTCGTGTGCGAAAGAATCCCGATGGTCTCGCCACGATCCGCCCGCAAAATTTCGTCGAAGGCGGTCAGTACCCGCGTGCGCACTTCATTGCGCGTTTCGCCGCTGGGAATGCGGAAATTTTCGCGGTCAGACATCAGCAGCTCAAATTGCTCCGGGTACCAGGTTCGCATCTCGTCGAGGGTCAGCCCCTGCCACAGCCCCATGTTGCGCTCGCGCAGCCGTGCATCAACGACCGCTTCGAATCCCAGAGTTTCAGCCAGACGTTCGGCGGTTTCCAGCGCACGCTTGAGGTCACTGGTGTACAGCGCCGACATCCCGATGTTGCGAAGGTAATTTGCCAATGCGTCGGCTTGCCGCCGCCCGTGTTCGTTGAGCGGTACCGCCACCCATCCCTGCCAGCGCCCGTTGCGGTTCCACTCTGTCTCACCTGGTCGGATGAGTACCACCCGCTTGACCGTCATGTAAAACCTCCAGATCTTTTCTCAAATGAATTTTTGTTCAGCGCGCTGCACCGCGACCGCCAACGCCCGCGCTTTGCTGATCGTCTCCTCGTATTCGCGCGAGGGCACACTATCGGCAACGATCCCGGCACCCGCCTGAATGTGAATAGTATCACCTTGCATGAGTGCAGAGCGAATTGTGATGCAGGTATCCATCGAGCCATCGTAGCTGACATAGCCGACCGCGCCGCCATAGGTGCCGCGCCGCGTGCCTTCCAGTTCGTCGATGATCTCCATTGCGCGGACTTTCGGCGCGCCGCTGAGCGTCCCTGCCGGGAACGTCGCCCGCAGCAGGTCAAACGCGCTCATCCCGGCGCGCAGCTTGCCCTCCACATTGCTGACGATGTGCATCACATGCGAATAGAGTTCGATATACATCATGTCTGTGACGTGGACAGTCCCGTAATCGCACACCCGGCCCAGATCATTGCGGCCCAAATCCACCAGCATGACGTGCTCGGCGCGTTCTTTCGGGTCGGCCAGCAGATCGGCGGCGAGTTCGTCATCTTCCTGTTTGTTGGCACCGCGCAGCCGCGACCCCGCGATGGGGCGGTTGGTGGCGATGCCGTCTTCGAGGCGCACCATCATCTCCGGGGATGCGCCGATCAGCGTGAAGTCGTGGCTGAAACGCAGCAGGAACATATACGGCGACGGGTTGAGTGCCCGCAAAGCCCGATAAATGGCAAGTGGTGATGCGCTGGTGCGGCGGCTAAAGCGCTGCGACAGCACGATCTGGAACGCATCCCCGGCGGCAATGTATTCCTTCGCCTGGCGGACATTCTCCTCATACTGCTCACGTGTCAGGTTCGAACTCAACGCCTCGTCAACGGGGGCGGCGGGTTCGTCCGGCAGTTGGAGCGGTTGCGCGAGCGTCGCCACCACCGCATCGATGCGGCTGAGCGCTTCGTCGTAAGCGGCGTCGGGGTCGCCCGTGTTATGTGCGTTGGAGAGCACGATCAACTGATGCTTGGCGTGATCAAAAATCACGAGGGTATCGACGAGCATGAACGCGACATCCGGCACGCCCAGATCATCGGTCGAGTCATCCGGCAGGCGCTCGAAGTGGCGCACAGCGTCATACGCCAGGCAGCCGACCACACCACCGACAAAACGCGGCAGCCCGTCGATATGGACAGGGGTCACTTTGCCAAACTCTTGTTCAACCACTTGCAACGGGTCTTCGCCGGGGTTGATGGGGCGTGTCGTCGTTGCGCCATCCAAAGTCAGCGACACAACGCCATCGCGCTCGGTGATTACGCCTTTGGGATCGACGCCGAGAAACGAATAGCGGCTGACTTGCTCGCCACCTGTCACACTTTCGAGGAGAAACGAGACGCCGCCGTTCTGTGTGAGCTTGAGGTAAACCGACACCGGGGTCTCAAGGTCGGCGAGCATCGTCCGGTACACCGGCACGAGGTCGCCCTGGTTGAACAATTCCCGCACCTGCGCGCGGCTCGGCAAAACTTCAGGCTCAGTGTGCACCAGCGTCGGCAAGAAGGACATGGGATCTCTCCTTATCTATGACCGAACATACAAAAAACCCCCTCCCAGTCAAGGACGAGAGGGGGTTCCCGTGGTGCCACCTTGGTCGTTCAACGCACGCACCGCTCGACACCCGATCAGATCAACACGCGGCGCAGCATGAACACTCATAACGGGTACGGGCAAGCTGATCCCTGCCGATACCCTGCGCTGTGGTAACGGACGCGCATTCCCGGCAAACACTACTTGACGGACACACAGCCCATCGTTCGCATGTGCAGCTCCCTGGCCCATTCAGCGCCCGCGCCTGTATCGCCTTCACAGCTCCCGGCGACTCTCTGCACACCGCTTCGACGCTTACTCTTCCAGATCAACGCTGTTGCGTGGATGTGTAATTTGTTAGAAAGCGTAACGACAATTCGCTGCTGTGTCAAGCATTTTGCCGCGCTCGGTTCCCGGATTTTGCGGCAGTCGTGCGCTTGACAAGCCGAAATAATTACAATACACTACGTTTGATTTCGTTAATTTCGTGA
>JAADYY010000484.1 GCA_010092805.1 Chloroflexota bacterium
CAAGCAGCCCAGAAACGCCGATTGCCTTTCCCCGGCTGCACAGAAACCGCTACATGAATCTGACCACGTTCCGCAAAAACGGCGCTGCTGTGCCCACGACTGTCTGGTTTGCAGCGGATGCCGAACAGGGCGACAAGCTCTACGTGATGACGGCGGCCCACGCGGGCAAGGTCAAGCGCATCCGCCGCAATGCGCAGGTCGAAGTGGCCCCAGCGACAATGCGCGGTCACGCTCTGGACGCCGCGCAGGAAGCGATGGCCCGGATTCTGCCTGATGGCGAAGCGCGCCACGCCGACCGCGCGCTCAACCGCAAATACACCTGGCAGAAGTGGATCTTCGATGCTGTCGCCCGGATGCGCGGCTACGAGCGCGTCTATTTAGAGATCACCCCCATGTAACCGCGCGTGAGTCCGGCTATAATCTGCCGCATGATGCATGTCGGACTCAATGCGCACCTTCATTCGGCGCGCGCGGGCTACCGCAGCGCCGGGATTCATGGCTACATCGACGGCCTGCTGCGCCATCTGCCCGCCGCTGCTGCGGGCGACCCGCGCGATTGGGCCTTTAGCGCGTTTGTTGGATCGGCAAACCCGCTGGCCATCGATGGGGTGGCGGTGCGCCAATCCCGCCTCGATACTGAACCGCCGCCCCGCCGGATTCTGTGGGAACAGACGCTGCAGCCCTGGCTGCTGGGCGACTTCGACCTCTATCACGCATTGGCGTTCGTCGCGCCGCTGCTGCTGACCACACCGTCCGTCGTCACGGTGTATGATCTCAGCTTCATGCATTATCCGCGTGTGCTTTCGCCGGCGCGCCGCCTGTATCTGCGGCTGTTCACCGCGCTGAGCTGCCGCCGCGCCCGCCGTGTGATCGCCATTTCGCACAGCACCGCCCGCGATCTGACCGCAACGCTCAACATCCCCGCCGACAAAATCGATGTGGCCGCGCCGGGCTGCGATTTCGGCTTCTTTCGCCCGCTGCCCCCCGAAACCATCGCCGCGTTCCGCCGCGCGCACGATCTGCCGGAACGCTACTGGTTGTTCGTGGGTACGCTGGAGCCGCGCAAAAATCTGCCGACGCTGCTGGCCGCTTACGCCGCGCTGCCCCCTGCGGAGCGGCTGCCGCTGATCATCGGCGGCGGCAAGGGTTGGGATTACGAACCGATTTTCGCGGCAGTCGATGATTACGATTTGGGAAATACTGTGCAATTTGTGGGATTTATTTCGCCGGAACTGCTGCCCCTTTGGTACAATGGCGCGCAATCTTTTGTGTATCCGTCGGTCTTCGAGGGCTTCGGCTTGCCAGTGCTCGAAGCGATGGCGTGTGGCACCCCGGTGATCGCGGCGGCGACCTCGTCGCTGCCCGAAGTGGTGGGAGCGGCAGGGTTGACGGTTCCGCCGCATGATACCGGGGCCTGGACGGAAGCGCTGCGGCGTTCGCATGATGCGGCGTGGCGCGACTCAGCGCGTGCGCAGGGGTTGAGCGCGGCGCAGCGCTACACTTGGGCGGAAACGGCTCGCCAAACGCTGCTGAGCTACCGGCGGGCTGTAGGGATGAGTGACAATAGATGATCTATTCGATTGTTTACAACCGCATCGCCGAGCGTCTGCATCAATTGGCGCGGCGGCCCGGCTTGATGCCCTTCGTGGATGCGTTGTTGGCGCTGGCTGCGTTTGGGCTGGCGTATGTGGTGCGCTACGATCTTCAGCTTTTGCGCCAGGTTTACGAATTCAACCGGGCACCGTTCGGGCCGTATATCCCGTTTGCGGCCATCTTCGTGGGCTGGCTGTACCTGAGTTATCGCGGCAACGGCCTCTACAAGCAGGCGCGCGGGCGCTCGTGGCTGGAAGATGTCTACACGATCATCAACGGCGTGACCAACGCGACCGTCGTCGTGATGGCGATCAGCTTCATCTTTCAACCGCTGGTGTTCAGCCGCCTGATGATGATCTATGTGGCGGCCATCACGATTGTGCTGCTGGCGATGGCGCGGGCGGTGCAGCGTCTGGTGCAGGCCAACTTGCGCGCGCAGGGAATCGGGGTGCAGCGGGCATTGGTGATCGGTGCGGGGGATATTGGCGGCGCGGTGCTGCGCACGATGCTCGCCCGTAAGGAACTCGGTTTCGTGCCCGTCGGCTATCTGAACGAAGACCCCGACCGCGCCAGCGTCGATCTGGGGCGGGTGAAGGCGCTCGGCGGCCTCGATAACCTCGATGCGGTGCTCAGCCGTCATCCGGTCGATGTTATCGTGATCACGCTGTCATGGAGCTACCACGACCAGATTGTCGCGCTGATCGAGGTGGCGCGCCGCTACGGCGTTGAGGTGAGTGTGGTGCCAGATGTTTTCCAGCTGAACCTACGCCAGGTGATGGTCGAGAATCTGGACGGTATTCCGCTGCTGAGCATCAACGGGCATGTGCCGCTGAAGGGCAGCAATCGGCTGCTCAAGCGGGCGATGGACACCGGGCTGATCATACTGGCGTCGCCGCTGCTGCTGCTGATCTTCGCGGTGGTGGGGGGGGGGGAACCCCGGGCGGGGCGGGGGGGCCGGTTTTTATCTGGGGGGGGCGGGGGGGGCGACGGGCCGGGTGGAGGGGCAGGGG
>JAADYY010000485.1 GCA_010092805.1 Chloroflexota bacterium
AGTGTATTAACCCCTCTCCCCGCGAAGCTGTGGGAGCGGGGTGGCGCGCAGCGCCGGGGTGAGGGCGCTACCGGGGTCACAAAAGACCACAGATGTAGACCGCATTTGGTGCGATAGCCCCGCCCACGCAATCGTCGACTGTCGTCATCACAACGCTTGAACAGCCTCGCCATTGCACCGCCCCGCCGCCGCGCCTAAAATCCAGATCATCCGCCAGTTGATGAGCTTGAACGGACAACACGCACATGGACACACAGGCGACACAGACGCATCACTGGCCGGTTTGGGGCCACGATTGGGCGGTGGCCCACCTGCGCAAGAGTATCGGTCATGCGCGCGTGCGCCATGCCTACCTGTTTGCCGGCGCGGAGTCCGTCGGCAAGACGACGCTGGCCCGCGCCTTCGCCATGACGCTCAACTGCACCCACCCCGATGAGGCCGTGCGGCCCTGTGGCGCGTGCCGCAGTTGCCGCAAAACCACGAGCGGCAATCACCCGGATCTGTTGCTGCCGCACACCGACCCCAGCGGCAGCAGCTCCCTCAAAATCGAGGCGGTGCGCGAGATCGCCGGGCAGATCGCGCTCAAGCCGTTTGAGGCGCGCTACCGCATCGCACTGTTCGATCACTTCGAGCGTGCGCAGCCCCGTGCCCAGGACGCGCTGCTCAAAACCCTCGAAGAACCGCCGCCGCACGCGCTGCTGTTTCTGCTCACCCCGTCCAGCGAGCCGATCCTGCCGACCATCATCAGCCGCAGCCAGGTGATCCATCTGCGCCCGGTCGCGGTCGAGACGATCACGGCGCTGCTGCTGGAGCGCGGTGCGGATGCGGACACAGCGGCGTTACTGGCGCACCTGAGTGCGGGGCGACCGGGGTGGGCGCTGCGCGCGCTCGCCGAACCGGACATGCTGGCACGGCGCAGCGAAGCGCTCGCTGTGCTGGAGCAGTTGCTGGCCGCCAACCATATCGGGCGGTTCAAGGCCGCTGAAGACCTCAGCCGCGACAAGGCCGCGCTGATCAGCTTGCTGGAGTTGTGGCAAACCTACTGGCGAGATCTCGTGCTGCTGACGACGGGCAGCGGCCTGACAGTCAGCAATCTGGATCGCGCAGATCAGTTGGAACAATTGGCTGAGCGCGTGAGCGAGGAGGAAGCCTTGGCGGCGCTGCGCGCGACGCAGCAGCTGCTGCGGCTGCTGAACACCAACGCCAATGTCCGCTTGGCGCTGGAAGTGCTGATGCTCGATTATCCGGGGTTGGCGTAACGCGCGGCGCGTGCCCGCAGCGCCGTGACACACCCCGGCGGCAGCGTGAACGCCCCAGGCAGCGCACGCCCATCGCTGCTGCCTTCAGGCGGCCCGTGAAAATCCGACCCGCCCGTGAGCACCAGATCATGCTGGCGCGCCAACCCGCGCAGATCAAGGCGCACCTGCCCGTGATTGGCCGGATGCACCAATTCGAGACCATCCAGCCCGGCGGGCACCAGCCGCTCGATCACGGTGCGGTAATCGCTGAGTTCGGCAGGATGTGCCAGCACTGCCGCACCACCCGCCCGGTGGATCATGGCGATGGCGTCTTCGGGCAGCAGATCTGGCGTGGGCACGTAAGCCGGGCCGTCGTCGCCCAGATACCGCTCAAACGCCTCGAACAGCGAATCGACGTAACCGCCCTGATACAGCGCGCCTGCCAGGTGTGCCCGCCCGATCACGTCGCCTTGCGCGCGCGCCTGGACGGTTGCCCAGTCCAGCGGCACGCCCAAATCGTTGAGTTTCTGCACCATCAGGCGGCCCCGCTGCACCCGTTGTTCCCGCAGCGCCGCTAGAGCGGCCTGAAACGCCGCGTCATCCGGGTTGATGAAGTAGCCCAACACATGCACCGACGCGCCCGCAAGCGCGGCACTCAGTTCGATACCGGGTATCAATTGGCAGGCCGCACGTAAATCGATCCGAGCGGCCTGTGCTTCCGCCAATCCAGCGGTCGTATCGTGATCGGTGATGGCGATCACGTTCAGTTGTCGTTTATGCACCAGGGCGATCAGTTCAGCGGGGCGGCAGTGACCATCGGATGCCATGGTATGTAAATGGAGATCAACCCGCATCAAGGGCGCGGCTCAACGATGAAGCGCACGGCAGTCCGCTCCTGGCCCTCAATATCCACTTCCGTAAAGTAAGGTGTCGTCACAATGTCGATCTGGTCGCCGGACAAATACCCCCGCGCAATCGCCAACGCCTTGACCGCCTGGTTTACAGCCCCCGCCCCGATGGCCTGGACTTCCGCATACCGATGTTCACGAATCACCGCAGCAATGGCACCGGCAACCGCCGTCGAACGCGATTTCGCAGAAACTTTGATGACATCCGGACGGTCCGAGGGTTCCACAGGGTAGCCTTCCACCAGTTCGCCTGGTTCCATGTTGTAGTAGTGCATATCATTTTCATGCTGGAAATTAGACATCAGTCTACCTCAGCGATACTTTCTCTGTAATTCTGAAACGGTAAATTTAACTAATACGGATTGTACACACAATTGAGGTCACTGTCTACGGGAATTGACGCGTCAAGCAACTGCTAGCCTGCTTCTTATGACACTAATATAATTTAGACTCTCCATTCCAAGTATAGCGGATCATTGGCCGTTTCTACCACGCTGGGTAGAAAATATCCCAATGTTAAAGAAATTGCCCCGATTCACCGCAGAATATTTGTGCGCCATTATTTCCCAAAATTGGGGCCGATATTTCCCAAGAATCGCCCGAATCTGCCCCAATTTGGGATTAAATCGGCCTTTTATTACACTTTCGTTTTCCCAAATGTAAGACGCGCTGGGTAGAAAATATCCCAACCTTAAAATTTTTCATGTTTTAAGGTGCCTCCGTTGAGCATTTGCCCCGAATCGACTATACTGGAGGATACAGTGAGCTGACGCCACCAGTCAGCGTAGGAATGAGGTACTAGCGCTTCGGCTGGCGTACCTCATCAGTTGTATACCTGCCAACGCACACAACCGGACAACGGCGTGTGAACTGCGGAGTCTTGCGACTCGGTGGGGTTTGTGTTCTCTCATGCCGGGCTGGGCCAACTGCCCAGCGCCAATTTGCCGCAGTCTAGGATAGGAAGCTCGTGAACCCTCAGGACGCTTGGGATCTCACAATTCAGCAGTTGTCGATGCAGCTTGACCACACCAGCTTTGCGACGTGGCTGCAAGACGCGGTGTTGCTCACCGTTGATGCAGCGGACGATGCGGGCGGCGACACCGCCGAAGTCTTCGTCATTGGTGTGCGCAACGGCTACGCGCGTGACATGCTGCAATATCGGCTGTACCCAAGCATCCGCAAGGTATTGAGCGACGTTTGCGGCCAACCGATAGCGCTGCGCTTTGAGATTCAGCAGCCCCAGACGCAGTTCACCGCCCAGGCCGCGGGCGACGGTGCGGATACACCGCTGTTCCAGTTGTTGGCGCAGCAGCGCGCTGCTGCCGACGATTCGCGGCTGCCGCTGCACCAGCAGATCATGCGCCCGCAGCAGCCGGATCTGCCGGGGTCTGAACTCAACCCGCGCTGCACATTCGACCGGTTCATCGCCGGGATGGAAAATGAGCTGATCTTGTCGGCGGCGCAGGCGGTCGCGGAGTACCCGGCCACGACCTACAACCCGTTTTTCGTCTACGGCGGCGTCGGCTTGGGAAAAACGCATCTGCTGCAAGCCATCGCGCATGAGTGCCAAGCACGCGGCCAACACGTGATCTACATTCCGTCGGAGGTCTTCACCAATGATCTGGTTGATGCGATTCGGCACCGTACCACAGCCATGTTCCGCGACCGTTACCGCTCGGTGGACGTGCTGCTGATCGACGATATTCAGTTCATGGCGGGTAAAGAGAGCACGCAGGAAGAGTTCTTCCACACCTTCAACGCGCTGTATACATTTAACAAGCAGGTCGTGCTCGCCTCAGACCGCCCGCCGAGCGAATTGGTCACACTCGAAGATCGGCTGCGGTCGCGCTTTGAGGGCGGCCTGGTGATGGACATTCAGCCGCCGGGCGTCGAGACGCGCTGCGCCATTCTGGAGACGTGGGCCGAAGAGCGCGGTCTAACACTCCCGCCGCGTGTCGCCGAATTGGTCGCTGGGCGCACCGACAGCAACGTCCGCGAGTTGGCCGGGGTCTTCAATCAACTTGTCGCGGCGCTGCAATTGATGCGCGGGCCGCTGACGGTCGCGGTCGCCGAAGACATCCTCAACGGCTACCGCCGCCCGCGCCACCGCGTGACGGTTATGCAGGTAATCGAGGTGACGGCGCGGCATCACGGCCTGACGGTCGATGATCTGACGGGCAAGCGACGCACCGGCCCGATCAATCAAGCGCGGCAGATCGCCATGTATCTCGCCCGCGAGATCACACCCGCATCGCTGCCGCAGATCGGCACGGCGTTTGGTGGGCGCAAGCACAGCACGGTGCTGCACAGTTGCAACAAAGTCACCGAGTCGCTGGGGACGAACACCGCGCTGCGCACCGTCGTCACCGACATCCGCGAGCGGCTGCTGCGCGGCGAACACTGACGCTCGGCAGAAGGCCACCCTTGCAGATTGTGCAAAACAGATTAAGCTAGCGGCTGCATTGGCTGATCTGCGGAGGGCGGCTTGACCCGACCCCTGGCGCTTTTGGGTGCGATCTGTGTGGGCGCGCTGATCTTGCGGCTGCTGCTGCTGCCGCTGATCGCTCATCCGGGCATCGCCGACCCCAATCATTACTACAACCTCGGCCTACGCCTGGCAGACGGGCACGGCTTCACCATCGATTACATCTGGCAGTACAGCCTGCCGCCGGACGCGCTCGCCCATCCCGAAGAACACTGGATGCCGCTCACCGCCGTGATCGCCGCTGGGCCGCTGGCGCTGTTCGGCGAAAGCGTGGCGGCGGCGCTGCTGCCCTTCATTCTGATCGGAGCGCTGCTGCCCGCGCTGAGTTACTGGGCGGCCCGCCAACTCGATCTCGGCCCGGCGGCGAGCCTGTTTGCGGCGGGCTGCACAGCGCTGCTGCCGGAATTTGTGCTCAATTCGCTGCGCACCGACACGACGATCCTCATGGCGTTGTGCGTCGGCACATCGATTCTGCTGCTGGTGCGCGGGCTGCGCCGTGACCGCCTCCCGGCGCTGATCGGGAGCGGTATCGCGGCGGGGCTGGCCTATCTGACGCGCAGCGATGGCGCGCTGCTGCTGCCGATGCTGGCCGTCACGCTGATCGCGGCGGTGGTGTGGGGCAAGCAGGCGACAGGCGGATCGCGGCGGGCGCGCTGGCGGGCGGCCCTGGTGATCCCGGCAGCGGCGGCGGTCGTCGCGGCCCCCTGGATCGCGCGGAATCTGGCGGTGCTGGGCACCCCAACGACGCCGGAAGCCCGCTCGATGTTCTTCTTCACCCACCACGACGATCATTATGCCTATGGCCGCGAATTCTCGTTAGAGACGCTGCTCGCTGCGCAAACCCCGGCGGAGATCATCAACAAGCGGCTGTTCGAGATGGCGGCAGCGGCCCAGATGATGGCCGCCACGCTCGATGTGTTTCTGCCGGTGGCGGTCGCTGGGGGGGCGCTGCTGCTGATCGGCGCACGCGACGGGCGGCGACAGGGGCGCTGGCTGGCACTCTCCCCGGCGCTGATCCTGCTGTTCGGTGGGTTCGTCGCCTACACGATCTTTCTGCCGTACAAGTCACAGGCGGGCAGCTTCAAGAAGTTCTGGTTGGCGATTGTGCCGCTGATCATCCCGCTGGCCGCTTACGCGCTGGAGCGCACGATCCCGGAGCGGCGGCTGCGGTTCGGCGCGATGGGGCTGGTGATCGCCCTGCTGGCGGCGAACGCTTTTCAGTTGGTGCGCACCGATGCCCGCTTCACCGCCGCTTATCTCGACGAGATCAGCGCGGTGGCGGAGCGGGCACAAACGCTGCCCGATACGAACGGTGACGGCACATTGGTCTTGATGGTGCAAGACCCGTACATGCTGCGCTATGTGGGCATACAGTCGGTGATCTACCCGTTCGAGGATCGGGCGACGATCTTGCAGGTGGCCGCCCGCTACGGCGTCGATTATTTGCTGATGCCACCAAACCGTCCGGCGCTCGACCCGCTCTACACGCAGCTTGAAACCGACTCGCGCATCCGCTGGGCGGCGGATCTGCCGGGCACACAGTATGTTTTCTATGCTTACGATGCCGTTGATGTCGTCGCGGAGGGGCCGTGAACCGTGCGCTGCTCGTGATCGTGGCGGCGGGGCTGGCGCTGCGCCTGATCTTTGGGTTGACGCAGGATCACCGCACGCCGTATGACGACCCCGGCGGTGACAGCGGCTGGTATCTCGCCAACGGCTACGCGCTGGTCACCGGGCAGCCGCCGCCGGGGGTGATCACGGATGTCTCGCGGCTGGCGTCGCCGCCGCTCTACTTCGTGCTGATCGGGCTGCCCCAAGCGATCCTCACGCCGGAAGCCGCCGTGATCGCGGTGCGGGTTGTTCAGGCGCTGCTGAGCGCTGCTGTGATCGGCTTGGCGTATCGGCTGGCTGTGCGTCTCACAGATCGGCGCGGTGTTGGGTTGCGCGCTGCGGCGCTGGTCGCGTGCTCGCCCGCATTGATCATTGAGTCCGGGCAAATTCTCACCGAGACGCTGTTCATCTGTCTGCTGACGGGCGGGCTGTGGCTCTACGTTGAGTCCGTTGTTCGGCCAGCACACACACTCCGCTGGCTGATCGGGGCGGGCGTGCTGCTGGGCCTGGCGACGCTGACGCGGGCGGTGCTGCTGCTGTTCCCGCTGGGCCTGGCGATCCATCTCCTGCTGATCGCGGGGCTGCGGGCTGGCGCGCGCCGCGCGCTGATCCTGCTGGCGATCTACAGCTTGACGGTGGGCACCTGGACGATCTACAGTCTGGCGCGCTGGGATCGCTTTGTGATCGCCGGGGAGGGCATCAGCGCTTTCATATATATCGGTGCGGCGGGCTGGGATGATCCCGAAGCGGTGGATCAACGGCTCGCCGAGCAAACTGGCGTCGATCCAGCGGTGGCAGATCAACGCGACTACCGGAGCGCCGCCGCCGGGCAGATCGGCGCAGATCTACCGGGGTATCTGGCGCGGCGGGTGGGCGAACTCGGCGGCGCGATCTTGCAGCCGCATGGGGTCGCCGGGTTTCCCGGCCCCAGTCTGCGGGCGCTGGCGCTCGATTGGCTGCGTGCGGATCGCTCGGTGGCCGGGCTGGCGCAGATCACCAACGCCGAGGCCTTCTGGCCGAAGCTGGCGCTCTACGGCTACCACTACACCGCCCTCAGCGCCGGGCTGATCGGCCTATGGGCCACGCGGCGGCGCTGGCGGGTCGCGCTGCCGCTCAGCGGTTATCTCGCCTACACGCTGCTGATCCATTTGGCGCTGTTCGCGCTGCCGCGCTATCTGTTCCCGGCGACTGTCTTGCTGTGGATCTTTGCGGCAGCCGGGTGCGCGGCCCTGTGGGATCGGCTGACGGCGCGGCGCATCACTCAGCCGGCCACAGCGCGCCATCTGGCAGCGCCGGATTAGGCAGGATGCCGATCATCTGGAACCATTCCGGGTAGATGCTGGGGTTCTCCTCCACGATCATGCCCAGCCGGTGCATTACTGCGAGCGAGGCGTAATTGTTGCGCTCTGTGGTGGCAACGACTCGTTTGAGCTGCCAGGTGGAGAACATGAAATCGATCAGCGCACGGGTGGCTTCCGTCGCGTAGCCCAGGCCGCGATGATCTGCCGAGAGCGCCCAGAATAACCCGACCTCCGGGCGCGAAAGATCCGAATGGGGTTCGGTCGAAAGCCCGCGAAAATAAGGCAGCTTGTCGAAGGGGCCGTAGCTGGGCACCACCCCCACCGAGCCGATGAGTTCATCCGTCGCTCTCAGCACGACGGCGTAATCGCCATAGGGGGGCTGCCCCAGCGAGGCCAGGGCGGTGTAATTCATGATCGTCCAGCGCAGCCACGCCAGCCGTTCTTCCTGCGGCGCTGGGCCAAACGCCGAATCGAGCATGGCGGACACCGCCGTCAGATCGTCGAGTGCGTATGGGCGGATGATCAAGCGTTCGCTGATAAGCGTGAAGTTGTACAGAGGCGGTGTGTGCATCGTGCCAGGTGTCTCCTCAGTGACCAGCCATGACTTGCAATGAACCTGCAATCACATGAAGCCCCATGAAGTAGGTGTGCTATACTGTAAGTCCTCTTCATGACTATTATGATCTGGTGCTGTGCGCCGCTGCATGATGATAACAGCAGCCGCGCCGTTCATCCATATTAAGCATCGTG
>JAADYY010000486.1 GCA_010092805.1 Chloroflexota bacterium
CTAGTGAGGCGGTGGGATTTCAGGTACACTACCCGTACTCATCATCCGCTCAGCGTGCCGAAAGTGGAGGCATACATGGCAACCGATTCGCGGACATGGTTTTACACCACCCCTGAACCGCGTCCCTATTTCATTGAAGAGCGCGTCAATCATACGCTCTGGAAAAACCGCCTGGCCAACATTCACATGGTCTGCACCCAGCCCGAACCGCCGATTCGCATGGAAGGCCGCTGGCAGAACGAAATGCCCGTCCATTTCGAGTGGCAGCCGGGCCGCTACTTCATTCTGCGCACCGGGCAAGAAAGTAAGGAGATCATCGGGGTGATGCGTCAGATTTTGATGATGCGCCCCAGCTTCGCCTATCAGGACACCGACGGCATGTACGTGGTGGAGTGGTACACCGACGACGGCGCTACCCGTTGGCGCGAACTCCAGGGCAACCCGCAGTATCAGGCCCTGCGCCGCCTCAAAAGCGGCTGATCGCTGCGCCTGTTCGCGTAAGACTTGGGGTGATGGCGGCGTCCAATTTTTGTCTTGGCCACAAAGTCAGGGCTGAAAATTAACGACCTAGATCACCACTCAGGGTCGGTGTGCCGCCTGATCCTGAAGCGAGTCTTGATAAGCAAGCAGGAGCGACTGGCATGACAAAAGCGACTGTCAATATTGGTACCGAACTCACCGCCACCCTCACACTGGGTGATCATACGCTGCTGGCCGACGAGCCAGTCGATAACGGCGGCCTGGATCAGGGGCCGACTCCCACCGAAATCATGCTCAGCTCGCTGGGGGCCTGCACGGCCATCACCTTGCAGCTCTACGCCCGGCGCAAGGGTTGGCCGCTGGAAGGCGTCGAGATCAACCTCAGTCACGAACGTTTCAAGGCCGTCGATTACGAGGCTTACGAGGGTGACTCCGACTTCGTCAACGAGTTCCGCCAGCGCCTGACGTTCAAAGGGCCGTTGACGCCGGAACAGCACGAGCGCCTGATGTACATTGCGGGGCGCTGCCCGGTGCATCGCATCATCAGCGAGCCGGCCTTCATGTTCGAGGAGCTGGCAAACGAGATCGTGGCGAACGAGGACGAACCCGTCTCGGAGTAAGCCGCCCGGCCAGACCGTCACCGCCGATATGTTGTCTGTCACAGGGGGCCAACTGGCCCTCTGTTTTTTTGCCTAATCGCGTTATTATAAATGTTACGCGCTGGGCCGAAGTTCGGCGGGTGTATTTCACTTCAGTGCGGTGCGGCCCTCATCCCCCTAACCCGCTGCGCCACATGCCAACGGCAACGGCTGCCGCGCAGCTAAGAGCAGGGGGATAAGCGGGCGCGGGTGGCGGTTTTCGCCCCGCTCCCAGAGCCGCAGGCCCGTTTGGAGCGGGGGTTGGGGTGAGGGCACAAGGCGTTGCACGCATGTAAAATGCACCCAGGCTCGGCGCACTGCTTGCAACCGATACACGAAAGCAAATTCTCGATGAGCGAAACGCAATATGATCTCGCCCGTGATTTGAATGAAGCGGCAGCGATGGCCGCCGGACTCCAGCCCTATGTGCTTGGCGACCGGCTGTACGGCAACGTCGGCAGCGGCGGGATGCTCGCCCGCCCCGATATGCCGAGCCTGACGATTGGCGCGCTGCTGATGCGCTTGCGCCGCCTGAACATCCTCAGCGATCAACTGACGGCGGCGCAGCGCGATCAACTGACGGCCAGCGCTGCACAGGTGGAGCAGGTGCGCAGCGAGTGGACGGTGCATTACCAGGAAAAGTTGATGCACGAGGGCGCGTCGCGGCTGAAAGCGATTCAGGCTTTTTTCGCCGAATGCAAAGACGACCCGCAGTTGTGCGCTAATGTTTACCTGCCGGAAGCGCTGCGCCGCACCATCGTCCAGGAGATCATTGTGGTGCTGGCGACTTACGGCCTGCCCGGCGACGAACTGCTCAGCTTCAGCCGCAAAATCGATGGGGAGCTGCGCCGTTACACCCAGCCCGCGCCATTCATCTGGGCTGAGCAGTTGGCCCCCGTCTACCCGGAGCCGGCGTATTGGTGGCTGTACGCCCGCCCGCCGCAAACGTACGGCCAGCCCAACGTCGACGACGACGAGTAGATGCCGCAGCGGCTGTTTGTTGCCATCACGCTGCCCGAATCGATCAAAGGGCGGCTGGGCGCTCTCAAAACCGCCATCCCCGGCGCAACGTGGGTCAAGCCGCCCACCTTCCACCTGACGCTGCGCTTTCTGGGCGATCAGATTCGCGATGAGCGGGTCGCGCCAATTCAAGCGGCGCTGGCGACCGTGCGCGCCGCCCCTTTCACGCTGGCATGGGGCGGCGTGGGGCGCTTCCCGCCCAGCCCAAAGAAAGCGGCGCGCGTGCTGTGGGTCGGCTTGACGCCGGAGCCGGGGCTGCAAACCCTGTATCATGCGGTGGAATCAGCGCTGGCGACGGTCGATTTCCCACCGGAAGACCGCGACTTCAACCCGCATATCACCGTCGCCCGCCTGAAAACGGCCAAACACACCCCCGAAGTCGAAGCCTTCCTCACTCAGCACGCGGATCTGCGGCTGCCACCTGTGCAGGTGACCGC
>JAADYY010000487.1 GCA_010092805.1 Chloroflexota bacterium
AACACCACCAGATCGACCAGCGAGTTGGTGCCCAAACGATTCGCGCCATGGCAGCTCACGCAGGCGGTTTCGCCCGCCGCGTACAGCCCCGGCATGACCGTCCAGTTTTCGTCGATCACGACCTCGGCGTTGACGTTGGTGGGGATGCCGCCCATCGCGTAGTGGGCCGTCGGCTGCACGGGCATCGGTTCCTTCACCGGGTCAACGCCGAGATAGGTGCGGCAGAAATCGAGGATGTCGGGCAGCTTGCGCTCCACATCTTCCCCGGTGATGCGGCGGGTTTCGCCCGCTTCCGCCAGGTAGCGGTTGACGGTTTCCGGCGTCACGTCCAGGTAAACGTAATCCTTGCCCTTGACCCCCAACCCGTCGCGGACTTCGAGGTAAATGGCGCGGCTGATGACATCGCGGCTCGCCAAATCCTTGATGTTCGGCGCGTACTTCTCCATGAAGCGCTCGCCGCGCCCGTTGATCAGCACGCCGCCTTCGCCGCGCACGCCCTCAGTGATGAGGATGCCCATCTTGTAGATGCCGGTGGGGTGGAACTGGAAAAATTCCATATCTTGCATGGGTACGCCGCGCCGATACACGACCGCCGCGCCGTCGCCCGTGAGGCTGTGCGCGTTGCTCGTCACCGACCACACGCGGCCCCAGCCGCCCGTCGCAAACAAGACGGCCTTCGCGTGGAAGACGTGCAGTTCACCCGTGCCCAGCTCGACGGCAACCACGCCCGCGCATACGCCGTTGCTGACGATCAGGTCAACGACATGGAATTCGTCGAAGAAGTTGACTTCTTCCTTGATGCACTGCTGGTAGAGCGTCTGCAAAATCATGTGGCCGGTGCGGTCGGCGGCATGGCACGCGCGGCGGACGGGCTTTTCGCC
This sequence comes from Chloroflexota bacterium, assembly GCA_010092805.1. Classification (GTDB taxonomy): domain Bacteria; phylum Chloroflexota; class Anaerolineae; order Aggregatilineales; family Phototrophicaceae; genus Flexifilum. Next base: position 882 of record JAADYY010000487.1, read on the forward strand.
GAAATTGCTGGTGTGGCCGCCGAAGCGCCGCTGGCTGATGCGCCCGTTGTCGATGCGGTCGAACGGCAGGCCCATGTGCTCCAGCTCGATCACCGCGTCAACGGCTTCTTCGGCCAGCACTTTCGCTGCATCCTGATCGGCGAGGTAATCGCCGCCCTTGACGGTATCATAGGCGTGCCACAGCGGGCTGTCTTCTTCGAGGTTGCCCAGCGCCGCGCCGATGCCGCCCTGCGCTGTACCTGTGTGGCTGCGTGTGGGGTACAGCTTGCTGACGACGGCGACGTTCGCGCCGCCCTTGCTGGCGTAGAGGGCGGCCATCAGGCCCGCGCCCCCCGCGCCCACGATCACTGCTTCAAACTGATGAACCTGCATCGGTAAACTTTGACTCCATGAACTCACTCTACCTGTGATACGTTGCAGCGCCTGAATCAACCTTTGCTCATCCAGGCGCGGGATGTTGCTAAGGCTCGAATTATTCGCCGTAAAGATGCACCATCGCATCGCGCGCGATGTCAATCGCCGACTGATCGATGCTGCCCAGCAGCGCCGCCGCACCGACGACCAACAGCACCACCCCACCCATGATCGTCAGCAGGGTCATGGCGCGGCGGAACAGCGGACGATCCATTGTGTAGTCGGTGAGGACGTAACGCAGCCCATTGAAGCCGTGCGTGACCACCAGCGCCAGCAGCGCGATGTCGTACAAGCGCCACACGGCCACCCCACCGACGAGGAAATTCCAGCGGTGGGCGACGAACTCGACCGCCGTGCCGCTCTGATTGACCAACGTCGTGCCGACGACCGGCGCGCCCTGCACCGTCAGCTCGAACACGCCCTGAATGAGATGGATCATGATCAAGTGGCCGAACACCAGCGGCACAATCAAGATGCCGCTCAGGCGCATGAACGACCACCAGATACGCTCGATGCGCCGCCCGAACTGCACCCCGCCGATCTGCGCGTCGCCGGCGACCGCGTTCCAGAGCGCCGACAGCACAAACGCCGCGATGATCGCCAGCCCGATGCCCGCGACGAACGGGAGCTGAATCAACAGCGAGTCGATGATGGGCAGCACGGGCCGCCCTTCGTTATAGAACGCCAGCACATGCCCAAACATGATCAGGAACGTGGGCAGCAGCAGCACAACCGTGAATACCAGCACCAACTGCGCCGCCTGCCCCTGATACTTCCAGAGGGCCGGGCGCGCGTCCATGATGATGATGCGCAGGCCATTCAGCGCGTGATAGACCACAGCGGCCACCAGCGCGAATTCGCCGATGGTGAAGAGCGTGGATTGGTACGCGGCAATCGCTTCGACGTACAGCGCGGGGTAGAAGACGGCCCACGATGTATCGATGACATGCAGCGTCAAGAACAGCACCACACCCAAACCGCTCAGCCGGTGCAGCACCCAACTCCATTGGCCGATGGCACCGCGATAGCGTAGGGGCTCTGTGACGGTGGTTACCAGGGTAGTCAAGGAACTTGCTCCTCAATGATATAGGGGTGACAAAACGTAGATGACGGCGGGTGCGGCGGCCAGACCGTCGTGCCCGTCATACATGGTAGAAAGACTACTAACTCATTTTTCACTCATTATAGCACGTCCGCCCGGCGGCGCAAATCTTTTCAGATGAGTACGTTCTGAATCTTCTAAACGTTCTGGATGCCCGGCGGTGCCCCCGCCCCACACGGATCAGGGGTGATCGTACACATAGAAGATGTAATCCTGCGA
>JAADYY010000488.1 GCA_010092805.1 Chloroflexota bacterium
AGAATGATAATGCCCACCGGATTCGTCACCAGCAGCATGATGTATCCCGTGCGGGTGTTGTACAAACCCAAGTTCAACACCAATTGAAACTGGGGTATCAACGCCGGGGGTAAGAACAAGGCAATCACAAACAGCGTGAGTACGAGATTGCCCCCACGTATGTAGCCCCGCGCCACCGGAAACGCGAGAAACACAGCCGTGAGCACGTAAACGATGGTTGCAGTGGCAGCGTAAAATATGGAGTTTGCGATGTATTGCGCGAAATTGGCCTCTTCCCACGCTTCCTCGAAATTCGAGAAATTGAGCGAACTCGGCAGCGCTGTCGCATTACGATTGAACTCTCGTGTGGTCATAAAGGACGTGTTGACCAGCATGAGCAACGGCCCCAAATACAGCACCGTCAGAAACAGCAGGACGGCGTAGGAGCCAACAATCCGTGGCGAGAGGCGGAACCGTCTGGGCGGCTTGGCAACGTCTAAGTTGAGAACACCATCTTGATTGGCAGTTACGGTAGTCATCCTAGCAACCGCTCCTCTCTACGCCGCAGTATGTACTGCGTGGATAAGCCAATGACAAGCACAAGTAAAAATAGCACAATCGAGGCGGCAGCCGCGTATCCCTGCCGGAACGCATTCGAGACACTGCCCGACGTTTGCCCAAACCCTTCGGCGTAAACCACATACCCAAGCACCTGAGTCCCCTGCCGGTAGCCAATGAGCACAAGAAACAGCTGCCAGGCCTGTAGGGAGCCGATGACGTTCAGAATCAGATTGGTATTGACACTTGGGGTCAACAGCGGCCAAGTAACATGTCTGAAGCTCTGCCAAGCGGAAGCGCCATCGATTTGCGCAGCTTCATACATCTCATTGGGAATGGTCTGCAAGCCAGCAATAAAGATGATCATGGTGATGCCCATGTTGGCCCATATCTGGACGAAGATGACCCACCAGAAAGCACCCTGACCACCCAACAGCTCGGAATACAAGCCGAAGAAATCCAGAACCCTGGACACCGGCCCCCCAAGTGGGTACAGGAACAGAGACCAGATCAACCCTTGGATGACCACACCAAGAATAACCGGCATGAAAAACAAAGTACGGAAGAAACGCGTGCCCGGAAATCCCTGTGTCAGCAAAATGGCGACGACCAACCCCAGCCCAAATTGCACGGATGCGACCACGACGGAAAAGATAATCGTTCGCCCGAGCGCGTCAAGGTTATCCCTGGCCGCTTGCCCCGCGAACAAAAACTCATCGTAGTTATCAAATCCGATCCAGTTGATGGGAGCACCAGCGACGCCGCTGGCATCGGTGAAGGAATACAGGGAAGTGGCGAGTGATGGCCCCAACGCGACCAGAAAATAGAAGAACAGCCCTGGAATAATGAGCATATACGGCAGCCACCGCTGCCAACCTTGCCCAAAAGGATATATCATGATGTTGTCCCTCAAAAAGGATTGCAAACGATCTATTTGAGATCGCCAACCCTCAATTAGCGAGGGTTGGCGTTGTTTAATACTTCAACCGAATTGCTTTAGCTTCCGCTGACTTCATCCAGCCCGGATTGGAGATCGGACTGCGCACGATCAGCCAGGGCGGCGGGATCATCCCATTCGTTGAACGGGCGGAAGAATGAAGCGAACGGTTGCGCCCACTGGCCTGCACCGGTTGGGGCGACCCAGTATTGTTCGTAGCCGACACGGAAATTGTCGAGATATGGGGCGATTTCCTGACCAATGCGCGTATTCAGCGTCGCGGTTGGCTGGGTCGGAACGAAGCCCACAGCATCGACAAAGGCCTGATAGTTATCCGGTTCGGAGAATGCTTCGAGGTAAAGCAGCGAAGCTTCGATGTTCGGCGAGTCTGCGGCAATTGCCCAACCCTGATCATACTTGCCGAACCAGCCTGCGTTGTCTTCGGGCACATTGCTGCCGGGGAACGGGATGTAACCCCATTCAAATTCAGGCTCGGACGCTTGAATTGCCGAAGCGTACCATGACCCGCCAGGGAACATTGCCACAGCACCGGAGGCAAAGCGACCGGGGGCGGCATCACCTGGGATACCGCTGGCACCACGTTCCATCATGTCGCGGGCATAAACCTGCATACGCTCCCACATAACCAGCGACTGCTCATCGTTGAAGGCGATTTCACCCGTCCACAGACCTTCAACGTAGGCTTCCTGATCCGGGAACAGGGAGCCGAGGAGACCATAAGCACCCACAAAGATGGGCCAGCCATCGGCACCACCGGCGGTCATGCAGCCGATACCTTCTTGGTTGAAAACATCGCACACAGCGACCAGTTCATCCCAAGTCCGGGGAATTTCGACGCCGAATTCCGCGAACAGATCCATGTTGTAATAAATGCCGCTGTAAATCACGCGACCGAGATTGATCGCGTAGACCCGGTCCTGGTACATACCAGCGTCGCGGATTGTAACGGGATCGTAATTCTCGACGAACGGCTGGTCGGTCAGGTCCAGCAGCAGGCCAGACTCAATCATCACCTGCCAGTTGGGCGGTGTCGCGCCGGACATGTAGGGCTGTACGCTGTTGGAAAAGCCGAAAATGTCAATAACATCAATGTCCCGGGCGGACAGGCGTGTTTGCGTCACTGTCCCCAGATCATTGGCGTTAACGACCGACATATCAACGGTGATGTTTGGGTTGGCTTCTTCGAAAGCTGCGTTGAAAGCTTCCATGAATTCGACCATCGGCGGGTTTTGATGGACGAGGACGCGTAGTGTGATTGCTTCGTCCTGCGCCATAACCTGAATGCCCGGCACCAGCGCCAGGACAGCAAGGAGTACCACTGCGAGTTGACGTAACTTGATCATTTGTTCCTCTTGTCTATATATCAGAGAATTAGAATCTTTGCGCGCTACGTTCGGCTTCTGGCTACTTTTTGGTTCATTCCCTCCACAGAATTAGGTTGACATTCCTTCAACACATCGACCAGCATATGTATGCGTTATAGTCGATAATTGAAAGCGCTCTCATAGGGTGCAAAAAAAAGCAATCGTCAGTTCACGTAGAGCGAACAACAAGTTCGACCGGGAGCACCCTTGATTCTACTACACCGTGATTTTGATTTATTGCCTCTTGCAGCAGCTCCACCGCCATGAATCCCAACGTCTCAATCGGTTGGTGGATCGTCGTCAGTGGGGGTTCAGCAATGGCGGCTTCAGGAATGTCATCAAAACCCACCATTGCAATATCTTCCGGTATACGCAGCTTTGCCTCGCGAATGGCGCGCTGGGCACCAAAGGCCATCAAGTCTGACGACACAAACACTGCGTCAGGTGCTTGGGCCAGAAGTATCCGCATCGCAGTATAACCACTCTTTTGTGAATAATTCCCCTCAGCAATCAAACGCTCATCATAGGTAATAGCGTGCGCTTCAAGCGCTCGCCGGTAACCCCGGTACCGGTCTTCGCCAGCCGAAT
>JAADYY010000075.1 GCA_010092805.1 Chloroflexota bacterium
ACACGGGTGATGTCGTTGGGAATCTCGTCGAGCGCAAAGCCGACCGCCACCAGCGCCGCGATCTTCGCAATCGGAAAACCCGTGGCTTTGCTCGCCAGCGCCGACGACCGCGACACACGCGGATTCATCTCGATGACGAACACCTGCCCATCCGCCGGGTTGATGGCGAACTGCACGTTCGCGCCGCCTGTCGCCAGCCCCACGCGATCCAGCACGATGCGGGCCATGTTGCGCAAGCGCTGTAGCTCCTTGTCGGTGAGTGTCTGCGCGGGCGCGACGGTAATGCTATCGCCCGTGTGGACGCCCATCGGATCGAGGTTCTCGATGGAGCAGACGACGACAAAGTTGCCGCTCACATCGCGCATCACCTCGAGTTCGTATTCTTTCCAGCCCAGTACGCTCATCTCGACCAGCACTTCGTTCACCGGGCTGAGCCGCAGGCCGCGCTCGACAACCTCGCGTAGTTCCGCCTCATCATAGGCGACGCCGCCGCCCGATCCGCCGAGCGTGTACGACGGGCGAATCAGTGTGGGGTAGCCGATCTCCTCAGCAGCGCTGATGGCCTGATCGACCGAGCCGACAATCTTACTCGGCGGGCATTCCAGCCCAACCTCGGTCATCGCATCTTTGAACTGCTGCCGATCCTCGGCTAACTCGATGCTCGGCAGCGCCGCACCGATCAGCTCGACGTTGTGGCGTGCCAGAATCCCGGCTTCATCCAACGCTTTCGCCAGGTTCAGCGCCGTCTGCCCGCCAACGGTCGGCAGCAGCGCGTCGGGCCGCTCCGCCTCGATGATCCGTTCGCAGATCTCCGGCGTCAGCGGCTCGACATAGGTTGCATCCGCGAATTCCGGGTCAGTCATGATCGTCGCGGGATTGGAGTTCACCAGCACCACCCGGTAGCCCAGCGCGCGCAGCACTTTGCACGCTTGCACGCCGCTGTAGTCAAATTCACAACCCTGCCCGATCACGATGGGGCCAGAGCCAATGATCATGATCGTTTGAATATCGGTTCGTTTTGGCATAACACCTTGCTTTTCGTCGGTTTGAGTCCCATTCGATCAGGGGCCGAAGATGACAGTCACAATTCGCTCACTGCGGGGTTGACGTGCGCATTCGACGCAAAGGCAATATCCGGCTTGCGGATCGTGCGCACGTCTTTTGCATCCACATGCAGCACGAAAATCGTTTCGCTCATGTAGACCTCGCCAAGTTGGTGGGTCTCCACAACATCTCCCAAGCGCCGAATCAAGAGTGCGCCATATTTTCCGTGGCCGATACTCGCGTCGCCTGCTACGTGTCTCGGCGTCCACACCCCAGCGACGATTTCCAGGCCCTTGTCCTCATCGAGGCCATCGGCTGCGCGCACATCATCCATTGTGATCGGTTTGGGCGTCGCTGTGACTGCCATATCAGCTCTCCAGGTCACTCCGCCGCTGTGATCGTCTCGCCTTTCACCCGCCCGACGAATTCGTCGAACAGATAGAGCGAGTCATGCGGGCCGGGCGACGCTTCCGGGTGATACTGCACACTGAACGCACCAAGATCGTTGTGCCGCAGCCCCTCGATGGTGTGGTCGTTGAGGTTGATGTGCGTGACTTCCGCGCCGTTCAGGTCGCTGTCTGCCGTGACGGCGAACCCGTGATTGTGCGCGCTGATCTCGATGACCCCGGTGAGCAAATTCTTGACGGGCTGGTTGCCGCCGCGATGCCCGAAGCGCATCTTTTCGGTTTGGCCGCCCAGCGCCAGCGCCAAAATTTGATGGCCCAGGCAGATACCGAAGATCGGCGTTTGGCCCAGCAGATCGCGCACATTGTCGATCATATAATCGACGGCTGCCGGATCGCCGGGGCCGTTGCTCAGGAACACGCCCGCCGGGTTGAGCGCCAGCACCTCAGCGGCGGGGGTCTGCGCCGGGACGACCGTCACCCGCAACCCGCGATCCGTCATCATCCGCAGGATGTTGCGCTTGATGCCGGTGTCATACGCCACAATCAGCGGACCGTTGGGATCATAGGTGTGCTGGCGATACCAGGCCGGGTCGCTGCCTTCCGTCCAGTGATAGGTTTCCGGGCAGGTCACGTCATTGACCAGGTTCGCCCCAGACATATCCGGTGCCCGCCGTGCCAGCGCGATCAAGGCATCGGGGTCGTGGGCGGCCTCGCCATGCGCAATCGCTGCACGCATCACACCCTGCTCGCGGATGTGGCGGACTAGCGCCCGCGTCGCCACCTCAGAAAGGCCAATCACGCCCTGCTCGCGCAAATAGTCGCTGAGATCGCGCTGGCTGCGCCAGTTGCTCACCACAGGGCTGAGCGCCCGCACCACAAACCCCGCGACCCATACCCGCGATGACTCGACATCCTCTGGGTTGATCCCGGTGTTGCCGACGTGCGGCACCGTCATCGTGACGATCTGCTTATGATAAGACGGATCGGTGAGGATCTCCTGGTAGCCCGTCATCGACGTGTTGAAGACGATCTCACCGGTTTGGACGCCTTCCGCGCCGAACCCAACCCCAGCGAACGTCCGCCCATCTTCGAGCGCTAACATGCCTTGCATCAACTGCTCCTTGTGTGTATCGCTGCTGTGAGCGCGCTTGCCGCTAATCCAGAATCTTATAGAACGTGTATCCAGTGCGGTTCATTTTGACGACATCGCTGTAAAAACGATGCGCATCTGCGCGCTGAAGCCCTGAACTCATCGCGACCCCGTCGCAGCCTTGAGTGCGGGCGAACTCCTCGATGTAGCGCATCAGCGCCGCGCCATAACCATGCGAGCGTGCCGCTTCTGTCGTCACCAGATCATAAACCCACACATGCCGCAGATGATACAGATTCGTCATCACTTCCAGCCCGGCCAGCGCGACAATCGCGTTGTCGTCACCGGCGCGTACCGCAAACAGACGATAG
>JAADYY010000489.1 GCA_010092805.1 Chloroflexota bacterium
GTGATCTTCTACCTGCATCAAGCGCGCTTCAATCCAGAGGTCGATATGCAGCGGCACCCGCAGGACGATCCTGATCAGCCGCTGCGTGGGGTGTTCGCGCTGCGCACCAATTACCGCCCCAACGCCATTGGCATGACGACGGTGCGGCTGCTGCGTGTCGATGACAATGTGCTGACCGTGCAGGGCCTTGACGCGCTGGACGGAACCCCCATCCTCGACATCAAGCCGCATGTTCCACGCTTCGATGCACCACCCATCCCTGATGTGGCCTGATCTGCGCTGAGCGCCTAAGCACGCCGTGAACGCAAAAAAACCGCTCGACGCAGGGTGTCGGGCGGTTGTTGATCAAGGCGGTTGGGGAGCGCGGGTCCGGCTGGGTTTAGTCGGCAGCCGCGGGCGTCGACGCCGCGCTTACCTGCGCCGGGGTTTTGGATTCGGGTTTCGTCTCGTTGGCTGCGCTGCCGCTGGCGGCACCGTCGCTGGCCTTGCCTTCTGGCTTGGCGTCACCGTCTTTCGGCTTGGCAACCGTGCTGGTGCTCTGCGACGATCCTTTGCTATCGTTGACGTAGAACCCCGACCCCTTGAAGATGATCCCGGCGGGCTGTACCACCCGCACCACGCGCTGGCCGGTCTCTGGATCGACCGTCAGCGGGTCATCGAGAAACTTCTGCCGAATATCAAACATTGTGCCATCTTCACGACGATAGGTATAAACGGGCATTCAACCACCTCACAACCCACATAAATCACGAGCGCGTCAAAACATTCATCATGATACAGCAGGTCACGCGCACGAGTCTACCAGAGCGCGCAAAGTCTGATGAAACTATTATGTGCGATCACCGCCAGCGAACCAGATGGCGTCATGCACCGCCATCAGCGCTGTTCGCGCCGTGAGGTCTCCTCTACACCCAGGCCGCTCACATTCCCCACGCTGGATTGTCCGCCATCCCAGCCGGGCGGTGTGCTTGGCCCGGTGGGGCTGGCTTCCGGCGTGGGGGCAGAGTCTGCGAGCGCGGGCATGGGCGGGGGGGGCAGCACCATCCCCACCAGCACCTTGGTGACATCGCCCTGTAAGCGTTTGCGGAACCGCCGCCGGCTTTCCCCGGCGCGCTGCCCGTTGAGCGCGTAGGTGAAGTTCTCCTGAATAGTGCCGCTGGTGATGAGCATGTCCGGCTCCCAGTAATCGATCCGCTGCCAACCGTCGCCGATACATTGGTGCAGCTCAAAGACGATGCGCACTTCGCCGTGCTGCCCCTTGAAGCGCAAATCGAGGGCGATGGGCAGCATGGCGCTGCGCCGATTCAGGCGGCGGAAGACTTCGCGCACGATCTGCCGGGCCACCGGGCGCACCAAGCGTTGCGCCCGCCGCTGCTTGAGTTTGCGGCTGCGGCGCACGGCCTGGTTCAGCCGGTTGATGAAGCGCGGTGCAAGGATCGCCTGGCTGCGCGCGACACGTCCGTACATATCATACTGGCTGACGCGCATCCCGGTCGCGCGCCACCCGTCGAGTTTGGTGCCGTCGGTGCCCAGCAGCAGCTTGCGCGCCATGTAGCTGCCCGCCACACACGGCACCGTCAGGGCGTCGCTTTGCGCGTGGCCCTGCCACAACTGCCGCTGCCCCGCCGTTGAATACGGATCCATCAGCGGCTGGGTCGTGTAAGGCGGCGTCCACGCACCGAAGGTCGGCTGGCGGTCGAACAGCAGCCGCAGAATGATCGTCACCATCCAGATCAGAATCAGCAGCACACCCAGCACGGCGATGACCAACGCGATGATCAGCGGGTTACTGAGATCGAGTTCGAAGGGCAGTTCAAACGGCAGATCGAAGGCGAGATCGAACGGGAGCTGCACGGTCGTGGTGCCGGGGCTGCGCTGCGCCTGAGCGGTGGCCTGCGGGGATGGCGTGGGGATTTGCGGCAGCGGCACGCTGATGCGCGCATCGTTGTTGAGCACCACCGCGCGCAGCGACAGCGCCGGCGCGCCGATGTACGGGGCCAGCGGTACCGTGAATTCGACGGTGGTTTCGCCTTCGGCCCCTAATGCCCGAATCGTCTGGGTTTCGAGCGGCTGCTCCGTCGCGTCGATAATCGCACTTAGGGTCGCTTCGACGGGCGCTGAGGCCGGGCCGCCACGATTCTGAACCTCAAACGCGATCACCGCCGTGCTGGCATCAACCGATGCCACCCGAATATTTCGAATGACGTATTCCGGGGCTTCCGCATCTTGGGCGATCAGCGGGGTGACCGCGACCAGCGCGATCAGGATGCACAGGATCACAGTACGCATGGGCTGCCATTTCGCTACAGGGCGCTGCTCAAGCCGAGTACATTACCGCTCACTCTACCTTCAACTATAGTTTGAAATCCGCTGATTTCCAAATGAGATCCCGTGTGAGAATCCCGCGAGTTGTGGGGTGGGGTGGGGCGATGCCAGATCGCCGGGGCAGTTGCTCTGTCCGGAGCGTGACCGTTCCCTGTCCGATCACGGCGGACGGGGCGGGCGTAGGTTTGAGACGCTGAAGGCATCGACCGGCGCGCTACGCGCATGGCTCTACGGAGGGACTTCGCCATGATGGTTATGCCTGACGGCCCCAAGCCACCCATCACCCCGCCCGCTCACAGCTAGTCGATCACAGCACTGCACCTCAGCTTTATGAGACCAGCATCAGCCCAGGCCCGCATCTCAGCATCGTGCGGGTCTGGGCGTTTTAGTCATCAGGCCGCTGCCGCCGCGTAACCGCCGCTGTCCAATTTTTGGATCACATCGCGGATGGCAGCGCGCATCGCCTGCCGTGCCTGCATATCCGCCAGGGTGTCGGTCTGTTGCAACGCCGCATGAAGCAGCCGCTGCGCCTCGCGGTGATTGCCCCGCTTGGCTTCCAGGTAGCCGAATGCGAACTGCACATTGACCTTGTGATAGCGGCTCTCCAACTTGTCGGCGGCGCGCTCAGCAGCGTGCAGGTTGGCGCGGGCTTGCTCGAACTTGCCGCGCTGCACCTGTGCCATGCCCAGGCCAAACGCGCTGATGGCCATGTACTGCGTCAACCCCAGGCGGCGGAACAGCACCAGCCCAATCGCGTACCAGTTCTCGGCTTCCTCGTACTGCTCCTGCTCATACAGCATGGACGCGCGCCAATTCGCCAGCCGCGCCGTGTTCACCTTCGAGGTGGGCAGGTCGTCGTTGTAGCGGATCGCCAACTGCAAGTAATGCTCCGCCAGGCGGGGCAGTTCGGCGAGACGCGCCGTTTCGGCGAGCACCCCGGCGGTTTCGGCCAAGCCATTGACATCGTTGAGCCGCTGCCAGTAGGCATATGCCACCTGCCCGTAGCCGAGCGCGGCTGGTGTGCGGCCCCAATGCGCATAGGCGACGGCCAAACTCTGATACAGCCGCGCGCTCAAGCGCAGGTCGTCGAGATCTGCCGCCAGCCGCCGCACATAGGCGATCTGTTCGGGCCGGAGCTGGTCGTCCGCCCAGGCGGCGTCGCTGTGCGCGATGTGCTGCAGCAGTTGAATGTGTGCCTCCACCAGTGCTTCACCGCTCGCGTCATCCGCCGCCCGATCCAACGCCTGCTGCAAAGCGACATCGGATAGTCTCGGCTCGCTGCTGTTCAAAGCCGCCTGCGCGACCAGGTTGAGCAAACGCACCTGATCGATGTTGCGCAGCAATTGGCGCGTGTTCGGCAGCATATCAAAGATCAGGTTGCGCCAGGCGCGGTGGTTTTCCCGTTTCAACATGAAGCCACCGACCAACAGCAGCGTCTGTGCAGCTTCGCTTGCCGCTGGGCCGAAGTGCAGCCCCTGCGCGATCAGCTCGCGGATCTCATCCTCGTTTTCGGCCAGCCACGCCGCGTCGCCGTTGTAGAGGCGCACATCGCGCAGACGGCGCGGCAGGTCGCTCAGTGGGCTGCGGGTGGGCTGCAGCGCCGCTTGCGCCACCTCGTCATAGCGCGCTGGATCGCCGTAGGGGCTGACCAGCGCCTGCGCCTCGTCGAGCAGCGGACGCCAGCGCCCGGCATCATACTCCAGCAGCGGTGTGATCACGTCCAGCAGCGTATCGACCGCTGCGTTGATCAGCGTCGCCTCCTGCAGAGCGGCGCGAATGGTGGCATAAATGGAGTCAGCGGCTTTGGTCAGCCAGTCACGATGGGCGCGGTAGGTGTGGATGTCTAAGAGTTCCTGATGTAATTGGTTCAAAGTGGGTTTCATGTCGGCGCTCATTTTCGTTATGATGAAATTTAACCGGGTAAACACTTGACACGTGTTAATTGTAAAAGTGTAATTTCACTATGACGGGGTTATTGCACTTTTTGGCAAGGTTGGGCGCAGAGGTCGAAACGCCTGTGGGTTGGCATCGCTGTGGAAGCAGCAACGGGCGGCAAAGCATGGCAAAGCATAGCAAAGCACATAGAAAGGCACATACGGGTCTAGTCATCAGCGTAACGTCGGCTAGGGTGCAACCGTGCGTGCAGGCTTCAAACAGTGTTGTGATGCAGATATGACAACACCGTACTCACAATAATCTGATTATATGCGTAAATCGAATAATCAGTCGATGATATGTGTAAAAAATTACAGCAATGTAACACCTTAAATTACGCAAGCCGACCGCATTTTGTAATACTTGATCGGGTAAATCACACCTTAATCACCCCGACCAGATGAGCTAAAATAGCGCTATGTTTGCGACTGTTGCCATCGACGCGCCTGTCGATACCCCGTTCGATTACCACATCCCGCCAGAAATCGTGGCCTTGGATGGTGGTCTTCAGCCCGGCCATCTGGTGGAGGTGGCGTTTCGCACGGCCAAGCAGCACGGCATCGTACTCGATGTGCACGATGAGTCGTCGGTGGAAGCGACCAAGCCGATCCTGGCGCGGCTGGATGCGCGCCCGGTCGTGACTCCGATGCAGATCGCGCTCTCGCAGTGGATCAGCGCGCAGACGCTGGCACCGCTAGGGCCATGCTTGTGGCTGTGGCTGCCCCCCGGCCTGACGAATCAGCGCGATTTGCTGATCACGCTGCTTGATCAAGACGCACAGCCCGCCGACCCACTCGAAGCGGAGGTCGTGGCGCTGCTGCGGCGGCGCGGGCGCTTGTTGGGCAGGCAGTTGACACGGGCGCTGCCAGCCAAAAACTGGCGCGCGGCGGTCGAGGGGCTACGCCAGGCCGGCAGCGTGGCGCACGAACCCGCGCTCACGCCACCCACAGGCCGCCCGACGCGCAGCATCCAAACCGCGTCGTTGGCGATTCACCCCAACGAGATCACGCAGGCGGCGCGCCATCTGGAGCGTGTTTCACGTACCGCCGATCTGCTGGAGGTGATCGCCGCAGCCCCCGGCCCCCTGCCGATCAAAGCGGCGCGCAAGGCCGCCCGTGCGACCAAAGCCAACCTCGACAAGCTGATCGCGGCGGGGCTGGTGACACTGCGCGACCCGGAGACGGTGGCGCTGGCCGTGCCGCCGGAAGATGTTGCGCCGCAGCTCAATGCATTCCGCAAACTCGATAAGCCGCTGCGGATTCTCAAGCTGCTGGCCCGCTCCGGCGATGCGCTCGACGTGAGTTGGGTGTACGCGCAGGCCGACGCGACGCTGGCCGACCTCAAGAAGTTGGAAGAAGAAGAGCTGATCCTGCTGGGCGAGACGCCGAGATGGCGCGACTCGGTGGCGGAGCGGGATTTCGTGCCCACCGCCCCACCGACACTCACGCCCGATCAGGCTGCCGCGTGGGGACAGCTCGAGGCGCGGCTGACCGATCCCCCATCGGACTCTGAAGCGGACGGCTCGCGGGTGATTCTGCTGCACGGCGTCACGGGCAGCGGCAAAACGGAATTGTATCTGCGGGCGATTGCGCAGACACTCAAGCAGGGGCGGGATGCGCTGTTCCTCGTCCCGGAGATCGCGCTGACCCCCCAGACGATCCGGCGGGTGGCGGCGCGCTTCCCCGGCCAGGTGGCGGTGGTACACGGCAAGCTCAGCACCGGTGAGCGCTACGATACGTGGCGGCGCGCCCGCGACGGCTTGATCCGGGTGGTGGTGGGGACGCGCTCGGCGCTGTTCACGCCACTGCCCGATGTGGGGCTGATCATCCTCGATGAGTTCCACGATCACAGCTACAAGCAGGCCCCGCCGCTGCCGCTACCCTATTATGACGCCCGCCGCGTCGCGGAGGCCATCGCCCGGCAAAACAACGGCCTGCTGATCCTCGGCAGCGCCACGCCGGATGTCGAGACGGCTTACCGTGCGGCGCAGGGCGCGATCAGCAAGTTGTCGCTGCCGAGCCGGGTGCTGGGCCACCGCACGCGCATCGATGAGCTGGCCGAGCGGGCCGGAGTCCTGCCGCGCTATCGCCCGGAATCAGGTGCCACCGATGCGCTGACTATCGATCTGCCGCCCGTCGAGATCGTCGATATGCGGCTGGAACTCAAGCGCGGCAACACGAGCATCTTCAGCCGTGCGCTGCAAACGGCGATCACTGAGACGCTGGATCGCGGCGAACAGGCGATTCTGTTTCTGAATCGGCGTGGGCAGGCGACGTATGTCTTCTGCCGCGACTGCGGCTATGTGGCGAGCTGCCCCAACTGCGATACGCCGCTGACGTATCATCGGCACGGCGAGCATTTGCGCTGTCATCGCTGCGGCCACGCGGCCCCGGTGCCGGGAGTCTGCCCGCGCTGTGTCTCACGGCGGATCAAGTATTTCGGCGCGGGCACCCAACACATCGAGCAGGCGGTGCATGAGCTGTTCCCGCGTGCGTGGACGGCCCGCTGGGACGGCGATACCGCCACCCTTCAGGAGGCGCACGAGGCGATCTTGCAGCGCTTCATCGACCGCAAAGCCGACATTCTGATCGGCACGCAGATGATCGCCAAAGGACTGGATCTGCCGCTGGTGACGTTGGTCGGTGTGGTCAGCGCGGATGTGGGGTTGGCGCTGCCAGATTTCCGCGCCGGAGAGCGGGCGTTCCAACTGCTGACCCAGGTCGCTGGGCGGGCGGGGCGCGGAGTGCTGGGTGGGCGCGTGATCTTGCAGACGTATCAGCCGGATCATTATGCGGTGGTGGCGGCAGCGCAGCACGATTACGCCGCGTTTTATGCGCAGGAGATCGCCTATCGCCGGGATATGGGCTATCCGCCGTTTCGACGGCTGCTGCGGGTCGTGTTTCACGCGCCGAACGAGGCGCAAGCCCAGGCCGAAGCGACCCGTGCGGCGGGGACGCTCCAACATCGACTGCGGATGCTCAACATGAACAGCACCGAACTGATCGGCCCAGCGCCGTGCTTTTTCGCCAAGGAGAACAACATATTCCGGTGGCATGTGCTGCTGCGCGGCCCCGACCCGACCTTAGCCCTGCGCGATTTCACGATCCCGCGCGGCTGGCACGTCGATGTTGACCCGGTCGATGTGCTGTAAGGTGCTGTCCGCTGATCCCGTCTAATGGCTGTCGGTGTATACAGACTATGAAGCCTCGATGAAGCCTTAATGGAGCCTCAATGGAGCCTCAAGTGATACTCGATCAAGAACCCACCACGCTCAACGCCCAGACCGACAAGATCGTGCTGTACGGCCACGAGACCTGCCCGCTGATCCCGCCGGTGTGGTTGATGCTCAAGCAGAGTCGCGTCCCGTTTGACTACATCAACATCCGCACCGATGAGGCGGGGCGGGCGCACGTCCGCACCATCAACAATGGCTATGAGAGCGTGCCGACGCTGGTTTTCCCGGACGGCAGCACGCTCACCGAACCGTCAGAGGGCACGCTGCGGGCCAAGCTGCGCAGCCTGGGCTATGAGGTGCCGCTGCTGGCCCGCCTCGCTGGGTTAGCGCCGCAGTTGATCCTCGGCGCGGTGATTCTGTTCGCTGCCCTGCGAATGCTCGGCGTGATCTAAACGCCCAACGCCTCACGCAGCGCCGTCTTCATGATCGCTTCGGGCGCTTCGGCACCCGTCCACAGCTCAAAGCCGATCACGCCCTGATACACCAGCATCGACAGCCCGTCGAGCGTCGGCAAATCGCGGGCGCGGGCGGCGGCCAACAACGGCGTCTCCGGCGGGTTGAAGACCGCGTCACACACCAGCATCCCGGCCTGCGCCGCGCTGAGATCAACCGGAGGCATCACCACATCCGGGTACAGGCCAATCGACGTGGCGTTGACGAAGATGTCCACATCGGCGGGCACGGTATATGCCCCGTCCCATACCTCAAAGCGGATGTCGCCGTTGGTCTGGACTTTCAGGTGATCGACCATCGGCTGGCCGCGCTCGGCGGTGCGGTTGACGACGACCAATTCACGCGCCCCGGCCAACAACAACTCCGTGCCGATGGCCCGCGCCGCACCCCCCGCCCCGATCATCACGACGCGCTTACCTGCCGGATCGACATTTGCATCAAGGCGCACGCCGCGCAGAAAGCCTTTGCCGTCGGTGTTCTCGCCGATCAAGCGGTCACCGTCGCGGCGGACGGTGTTCACCGCCCCGATGATCTGGGCGTCGGGCGCGATCTCGTCGAGGTGCTGCATCACCGCGACTTTGTGGGGGATCGTCAGGTTCATCCCCTTGATCCCCCATGCGCGAATCCCGACCATCGCATCGGCCAGCCGTTCCGGGCTGACTTCGATATTCAGGTAGCGCCACTGCAAGCCGCACGCCGCGAACCCGGCCTCTTGCATGACTCCAGTCGGGTTTTCCGCGACAGGTTGGCCGAACAGCACCACCAACTCATGCTGATAGTTGGCGCTCATGGCGCTACTGCCCGCCGCCAATCGCCGGCACGCCAGGGTAGCCGGGGTTGAAGTGCCGCATGATCACCAGGGGTTCGCTGCTGCTCAGGTTTGTGATCGTGACGCCGTCTTTGGCCGCGCCGACGGTCACGAAGAATTCGTCTTCGGTCATCTCCCCATAGCGGATCATCGCCGGGGACGAGACGGTGTGATTGCCGATGCGCCCGTAGCCCTGCATACAGATCGCGCCGTAAGCGGCGGGGTCGGTCAGCTTGATCTCGCGGCCCGGCTGCACCGTCAGGCGCTTGGCGCTGAACCACTCGCTGCCGTAGGTGATCCACTCGTCCATGTAACCTTCGGCTTGCATCGCCGCCGCGTTGCCCGCCGGGATCGGTTCGAGCATGTGGTTATCGACAAAGTTGGGATCGACGTTGTCTTCCCAGTC
The DNA here is from genome assembly GCA_010092805.1 of Chloroflexota bacterium. Classification (GTDB taxonomy): domain Bacteria; phylum Chloroflexota; class Anaerolineae; order Aggregatilineales; family Phototrophicaceae; genus Flexifilum. The sequence goes on from JAADYY010000489.1 coordinate 9,163, forward strand.
GAGCAGCGAGATCATGTATTCGAAATCGTGGTGCTTATCCGGCGGCATGTTCTTGGTCAGCAGCTCACGATCCACCAGATAGTAATCGCCGATCAGCGACTGCCACATCGAGAACACATCGCTGGCGCGCTGCGGCTCATACGTGCAGAGCGTGCCCGGCGCGTGCAGCACGCCCGGCGGCACATACCACCCGGTATCGAGTTCCAACCGATACGCCTTCGACAGATTCAGAATCTTGTTGTCGCCTTCATCCCAGCGGCGCAGGCAGTCGATGACCTGCTCCCGCGTGGTGCCCGGTTCCAGCCCAAAGAACGTATACGGGTAGGTGTTCAGCGCGAAGTTGTACTGCGACGGGAAGAAGTAGGCTTCCGGCTTGCCGACCATCCCCACTTCGGCGGCTTTCTCGTCACTCTGGTGCAGGTGATGCGGCAGCGGGTACATATTGTCGAAGAACTTGCTGTACATCACCCAGCCGCCGTACTGATCCATCACATCCTGGCCCAGGATGTCCGCGCCCATCTGCTCAATCGCTTCCTTGAGCGTGACTTTGTTGTTGGCATCCACGTAGATGTAGCTGAGGCCTTCGTCGCCGGGGGTGAGCGGGCCGTTATCGGCGTTGGTCGTCGAGGAGAACCAGCGCTCGTCGATGCCGCCGCGCTGCGCGCCCAGCGCGTACAGATCGTCGGTGTGCAAGCGCAGGCGACGGCCCGGCACACAAAACGAGCGCGGCACCCAGGTCGGCATCAAACGCACGACTCCAGCGCCCGCTTCCAGCGCCTGATTGATCAGTTGCGTGGTCATGAGGTGTCCTTTATGGGTTGCAATTTGGCGAAGATTTTGAGAGAAGCTGTGCTGTTGGTGAAGCACTTGCGAAGAATCCTAACTGGGTTGGCGCGGTGCGCCGCAGTGGCTGTTGACAGCGGTGGGGGTGCACCGGCTGGCACACGCCCCACACGCTAGACGACGGATGCGTCGGTCTGGGTTATTCGCCCAGGCCTTCGACCTCGCCGATACGCTCCGCTTCCATCAGATTGTCGGCGGTGATGACAATCGGGTTCAGCAGGATGACCTGTTCAGCCATGTATTCGCAGCCGCTGGCTTCCAGCGCCGCCACACGCATCGCTGCGCTGATCTGGCCGCCGGGGAACTGCTCAACGGTGCCCGACAGCCCGCCGTTGGCCACACTTTCGAGGGCTTCCGGCAGTGCGTCGAAGCCGAGAATGTCGATTTCCTCAGCCAGGCCCCAGGCCGTCACGGCTTCCAGCGCACCCAGCGCCATGTCATCGTTGGCCGCGATGATCACGTTTGGCGGCGTCTCCAGGCCGGCCAGCCCGGCTTCGGTGACGCTCAGCCCTTCAGCGCGGCGGAAGTTGGCCGTCTGCTCAAAGA
>JAADYY010000490.1 GCA_010092805.1 Chloroflexota bacterium
GAGTTCAAGGGCACGGGCAACATGGAACTGCACCTGAGCCGTAAACTCCAGGAGCGGCGCATCTTCCCGGCGTTCGACATCGAACAGTCGTCCACGCGGCGCGAGGAACTGCTGCTCGGCCCGGATGTGCTCCAACGTGTGTATACGCTGCGGCGGATGTGGGCGCACCTCTCCGAAGACCCGGAGCTGGGGCCGGTGGGCGCGACCGAACGCTTGCTCAACGACTTCCGTCAGGCCGAAAACAACGAGGAATACCTCAACCGACTGCCCGGCAGCCGCGCCTGATCAGCCGCGCCTGATCAGGTCAGCCGCGCCTGATCAGGTCAGCCGCGCGGGGCGGCTCTGACGTTCGCTCGCTGCGCCAAAACCGCCGCTATTCGGCGCAGACGGTTTGTGCTATACTGCGCGCGTTTTGAGATCTTTCTGGAGAAAAGCAGAGATCCCGATGATCGACGTAAATCAGTTGCGTAAGGGAACCACCTTCCTCGAAGACGGCCAAATCTGGAAAGTCAACAGCTATTCGCACCACAAACCGGGGCGCGGCGCGGCCACCATCCGCGTGCACGTGCGCAACATGCGCACCGGGGCCACCCGCGAAATGACCTTCACCTCCGGCGGGCGTGTGCAGAATATTCAGGTCGAAAATCGGCAGGTGCAGTACCTGTATGCCGACGACGAATTCCTGACCTTCATGGATATGGAAACCTACGAACAGCCGCAGATGCGCCGTGACGTGTTCGGCGACGATATGCTGTTCCTCAAGGAAAACACCGAACTGATCCTGAGCACCTATGAGAGCGAAATCATCGACTACGAGCTGCCGACCTCGGTCGAGATGCAAGTGACCGAAGCCGAGCCGGGCTACGCGGGCGACACCGCCAATAACCCCACCAAGAAAGTGACCGTCGAAACCGGGCTGGAGGTCACCGTGCCGATCTTCGTCAACGTCGGCGATGTGATCCGCATCAAGACGGAAGACGCCAGCTACATGACCCGTGTGTAGGCACGGATCAGGGGCGAAATGATCGCAGCAAATGATCAGTGAGCGCAGAGGGGGATACGCCAGCGCATCCCCCGAAAATGACCTGGCGCTTATCGTGGCTACAGGCCAAGTTTGCGCAGGTAGTCACGGTTGCGCCGGGCGCTCTGACGCGGCGCGTCGAGATCCGCCACGAGCACATCCTGCTCGACGATGGCCCAACCGTCATAGCCCAGCCGCGTCATCGCCGTGATCACGCCGGGGAAATCGACGGCACCGTCGCCCAGTTCACAGAAGACGCCCGCCGCCGTTGCCGCGAAGTAGTCCATCCGCTCATCGATGGCGAGCTGGCGAATATCGGCGCTGCAATCCTTGAAATGCAGGTAGCGGACGCGCTCGCCGTATTCGCTGATCGCTTCGAGGGCATCGCCGCCCGCGTAATGCCAGTGCCCGGTATCGAGGCACAGCCCCACCAGATCGGGATCGGTGCGGCCCATCAGGTGACGGGTCTCCTCGGCGGTCTCGACGTAGCCTGCGCAGTGATGATGAAACACGACCTTCAGCCCGGTGGCATCAAAGACGGTGCGCGCCACCCGGTTGACGCCCGCCGCGTAAGCCTCCCATTGGGCCGCCGTCAGCCGCGAGCCGTGCCGCCGCCCGGCCTGCTGCACCAACTCTGGGACTTGGCCGTTGTCATCGGCCAGCACAATGCACACCGCATCGAGATCCGCCAGCAGCCGCCCCACTTGCAGCGCCTGCGCCTCTGCCGCTTCAATCGCACTTGGATCGACGAAGTTGACGGGCACATACGACGACAGCAGCTTGAGGTTCCGTGCGTTCAGCTCTGCCCGCAGCATCTGCGGATCGGTGGGCAGGTAGCCCCAAGGCCCCAGCTCGATCCCGGTGTAGCCCGTCTCGACGATCTCGTCGAGCACACGGGTATAGGGGTACTTCGGCGCGATGTCCGCGAATTCGTAGATGCCCCACGACACCGGGGCGTTGGCGATCTTGATTGGCATGATCTCACCTTTTCGATTGGGTTCGCGTGCTCATGCGCGGCGCTGCTCCGCGATCCATTGGCGCAACGGCACGATGTGTTCGTAAAAGTGCTCGTAGGTGTTCTCGGCGATAAGCGGCCCAGGCGGCATGGAAAACATGCCGTCCCAATCGTGCGCAAACAGCGCGGCTTCGCTCAACGCCTCCACCATCTCGATCATCTGTTGGTAGGTGCGGTCGAAATCCGCGCGAATCTCGGCCAGCGGGCGGTCTTTATCTGCCGCCGCGCGCGCGTTGTTGAGCCGGTCGGTCGCTGCATCGTCAAAGCCATTTTCGGGAACGTCGGGTTTTTCGCCGTGCCCCGCTTGATCCAGCCACTTCAAAATGAGTTCCATCCAGTAGGTGAGATGCGCGAGCATATCCTTCGCCGACCATGCGCCCGCAAAGGGTGTGGTCATCTGTTCCGGCGTCAGCATGTCCAGCGTGCGGACTAAGAAGGCGTGTTCGGCGCGCATCAACTGCAACAGACGCAACTTATCGAGTTCGGGTTGCATAAGGTGGTGCTCCTGATCTCATGACAGCCCCCCAATCATCAGCCGTGGGGTCGCTGCGCCATATTGTATCCCCAAATAATTCCCGACGGTACACTGAGTCCGCAGCGCACAGAATGGGGTACAAAAAGGGGGTGGCCGCCCGCCAACCCCACCCTACGCCAGATTTGCGTCTGGCATTACAATCAGGATATACCCTATCCGCAGCTACCCTATCATTCGTCAATTATCCACGCTCAACGACCAGCGTGGCGGGAGAGTGATCAGCCGATGCGCAACGTGAAAGTGTTTGTGTCTTCACCGGGCGACCTGCGCCCAGAACGGCAGGTGATCGCCGAGGTGCTGCGCGAGTTCAATGAGCGGCCCACCATCCGCGACCGCTACAAGTTTTCCCACTACTTGTATGAAGATCACGCCCCGGCGCAGGCGGGCGAAGGCCCGCAGGATGTCGTCAACACGCAGATGTTAGAGCCGCACGAGGCCGATCTCGTCATCTGCATGTACTGGTCGCGCTACGGCACCCCGCTGGAAGCGATCAACCCGGACACCGGCCAGCCCTACGGCTCCGGCACCGAATGGGAATTCTACGACGCCTACCGCGCCTATCAACGGCGCAAACGCCCGACGATCCTGCTCTATCGCAAGAGCACGCCCCCGCCCCTGACCGCCGATCCGGCCCAGATCGCACGGGTGATCGCGTTTTTCGAGCGCTTCAACGGCCCGCAAGCGACGCTCAAGGGGCTGTACCGCACCTTCGACACACCGGAACGGATGCGCAAGGTCATCAACGATGACATCGAAGCGCTGATCGCCACATGGGAGCGGCCCGCCTACCGGCTGCGCCAGCGGATCACGGCGGCGCTGCCGCTGCTGCTCGCGATGCTCATCGGGTTGTTGGTGGTGGTCGGTGCCCTGTTAGCCGCCGTCAGCGAGGAGCCGTTGGTCAACGCGCCGTTCAACATCGCTTTTGCCGGGTTCACCAGCGCGCCGGACGCCGACATCCCCGCCAGCGATGTCGATGTGCTCACCGAAGCGTTTCACACCAACTTTGCCACCCGGCTGGACGAGATCCGGGTGGATCTGCCGTTAGTGGTGTCGGTGTGGCCGCCAGATCGGCTGGATGTGGTGACGGGCGCGTCCGCTGATCAGCGCGCCGCCAGCGCCGCTGCGTTGGTCACGCGGCTGCGCGACCGCGACAACCTGCGCGCCGACATTGTCGTCTACGGCGTCGTCGAGATGCGCGGCGATCAGGTGGCGGTGGTGCCAGAATTTTACATCGCGGAGAACTGGCCGGAACTGCATGAGGTGTTCGGGCGCTTCCAGCTCACGACCGCGCTGTACGCCACCAACATCGACCGCACCCGCGCCCTCTCTGGCGATCTCTCGAATCGCTCGCAGATCCTCGCCTCGATCACGCAGGGCGTGGTGCAGATGGTGGCGCATCAGTACGACGATGCCTACCGCGCCTATGACGCGGCACTCCGCGCACATCGGCAGGATACGGGCAAGGAACTGCTGTACGTGCTGCGCGGTAACGCGGCCATCTCGAATTACAACCGCATCGCAGCGGGCGAACCGCCCGGCGAATCGCGGCGGCTGCCCGCGCTGCTCGATCAAGCGGAGGCCGATTTCGAGGCGGCCATCCAGATCAATGATGAGTATGCGCGCGCTTACGCCGGGTTAGGCAGCACGAAGTATCTGCGGGCGCTGGAAACCGTCGTCGTGACGCAAACCTGGGGCGACGTGAGCGAGACGACGTTGGCCGACATCGAAGCGACGTACAATCTGGCGCTCACGGCCAACGACCGCCCAGCGAGCGCGGACATCGAAGCCAAAGTGACGTTTGGGCGGGCGCAGCTCGCGACGCTGCGTGTGCTGGCCGGGGACCCGGCGGTGTATGATCAGGCAATGCGCGGCTTCGACGACGTGATCGCCAGCTACGCCGCTGGTGCCAACCCGCGTCTAAAAGAATTGGCGGCTGAAGCCCACGCCCGGCGCGGCTTGCTGCTGGCGCATCAACTCGACTACGACGCGGCGCGTGACGCTTACCAGCAAGCGATCAGCCTGACGGAACTGATCGAGCGGCGGCGGTTGTTCGAGCGGCGCTTGCAGGAAGTCATCATCGCTGAGCACACCGCCGCCCGCGATTACGAGGCCGCCAACGACGCCTACATCCGGCTGCTCACCACCTCGCTCATCCCGATTGATGAGGCGATTGCGCGCTTCAATCAAGGCAAGCTGCTCCGGGAGGCCGGGCAGTTGGAAGACGCGGTCGAAACCTACACGTTGGCAGTCGCGCTCGACCTGGACAACTACCCGGCGCTGTGGGCGCAGCTTCACGTTGAACTCGGCGACAGCTACTATGATCTGGGGCGGCTGGCCGACTCGATCACGGCGTATGAGCGGGCGCTGGAGATCGACCCAACGGGGCAGGCGCATCTCCAACGGCTGATCGACGAGACCGCCGCTGAACTGGACGCTGCGACCCCAACGCC
>JAADYY010000491.1 GCA_010092805.1 Chloroflexota bacterium
GCATTGATGTCCCCGGCATCGGCTTCAACCCGCAAACAGTGGCGCAGGCCCAGACCGCCATTCCCCCAACCAACCCGCCAACTGGCCCGACAGCGGTGCCCGCAACCGCGACCGACACCCCCATCGGGGTGACGCCGGGCACGGGGACACCCACTGACACCCCCACGCCGGGCGAGCCGTTTGTCACACTCACGTTCACGCCCACCGCGACCTCCACATCAACCCCCACCGCGACCGCAACGGTGCCGCCCATCTGCCCGCCGCAGAACATCGCCGACGGCGACCTCGCCGCGCTCATCTTGGCGATCAATACGGTGAATGATGAGGTGCTGTGCCCCGGCCCAGACACAATCAACCTAGCCGCCAACGGCACCTACATCTACGGCAGCCCGGTCAACGGCGCGAACGCCTTCCCCGTGATCACCACCGACATCACGATCAACGGGAACGACGCACAAATTCAGGCAATCGCCGGTCAGCCAGGGGTTGGCCGCATGTTCACCGTCGATGATCTTAATCTCACCGACCCCGCGCCCGCGATCCTCACGCTCAACAACCTCGATCTGCTTGATGGCACACCGGGTAGCAGCCAGAACGGCGGCGCGATCCTGGTGACCAGCACGGGCACGCTGAACGTCAACGGCGGCGTGCTCAGCGGTGCCATGGCGGATAACGGCGCGGGTATCTTCAACGACGGCGGCACCGTCACCCTGACGGACGCGACGGTCGAGAACAACACAGCAAGCGGCAACGGTGGCGGCCTGGCGAACGCCAACGGCGGCACCACCATGATCAACGCCAGCACCTTCCGGGCCAATCAGGCGGCTGATGGTGGGGGGCTGTACAACAGCGGCACCACCACGATCAACGCCAGCACCTTCCAGGCCAATCAGGCGGCTGATGGTGGGGGGCTGTACAACAGCGGCGGCACCGCGAATGTCTTCAACAGCACCTTCAGCGAAAACAGCGTCTTCAATGAGGGCGGCGGCATCTTTAACACCACAGGCGCGCGCACCGAAGTCGTCTTCTCGACACTGGCACGCAATGCGGGATCGAGTGGCACCGGGGTCACCGATATTGGTGGTGAATTCGTCTTTAAGAATTCGATCATCGCTGCGCAAACCATCGGCAACAACTGCGACATCGGCGGCATCGTCGATGTTCAAGGCGTCAACTTCACCGACGACAGCACCTGCCCCGGCTTCATCAACGCGCCGAATCTCAACCTCGACGCAGCCAGCGCCAATAACGGCGGCCCCACCCAGACACTCGCCCTGCTGGCGGGCAGCGCCGCCAGCGATGCGGCGGTGGACTGCACCCGCCTCGACATGGTGACCGCTGTCACCGCCGACCAGCGTGGGGTAGCTCGCCCACAACCTGCTGGCGGCGTCTGTGATGCTGGTGCCTTTGAATTCGAGAGCATAGCAGTCGGCACAGTGGATCTCGCTATCACCAAGACAGTTGATAATGCCACCCCTGCCGAGGGCGATCAAGTCACGTTCACCGTCACGCTCACCAACAACGGCCCGGACGCAGCGACCAACGTCGTCATCGCCGATCCGTTGCCAACAGGCCTGACGCTCGTGAACGCAACATCCACTTTGGGCACATATAATGGCCTCACCGGAGACTGGGCACTCAATGCGATAGGCATCGGTGCGAGCGAGACGCTCACGCTGGTAGCGAATGTCGATCTGGGCACTGCCAGCACCATGCTCACCAACACCGCTTCACTCACAGCGGTCGATCAGATGGATACCAATCCGAGCAACGACTCAGCCAGTGCCGCTGTGACCGTCAGCCCCATGGGCTGCTTCATCCCCAACCCCATCCCGGATGGGAATACCGCCGCCTTCGTGCAGGCGATCATCGATGCGAACGACGAGACGCTCTGCCCCGGCCCAGATACCATCAACCTCGCCCCCAATGGGAGCTACAGCTTCACGCTGCCAGGGGTCGCGGATGCGGATGAAGCGCTGCCCACCATCACCAGCGTTATCACCATCAGCGGCAACTCGGCAATCATCCAGCGCTCGTCGATGGCCTCGCTGACTTTCCGGCTGTTCACCATCGCCAACGGCGGCAATCTGACCCTGGATGGCGTCACACTGTCGAGTGGCTTTATTCCTGGGGATAACGGTGGGGCGCTCAATGTCTTGGCGGGTGGCACCTACGTCGGATCGAACGTCACGTTCAGCAATAACCAAGCCTTCCTGGGCGGTGCCATCTACAGTGCGGGCAACAGCCAGCTCAACCAGCAGCTCATTCAGAATAACACGGCCACAGATGGCGCGGGCATCTACCTCGACGGCGGGATGTTGAACATCGCAGCCACGACGTTGAGTGGCAACAACGCCACGAACGATGGCGGCGGTCTCTTCACCGCGTTCGGTACTCTGGTCGTCAACAACAGCACCTTCACCGGTAACACGGCGGTGGGCGACGGCGGGGCCATCAAGAACATCGGCCTGGATTCGAGCGTCACCAATGTCACCATCAGCGGCAACACCGGGGCGCTGGGCGGCGGCATCTACAACACTGGCAGCGGCCAATTGGCCATCGCTTTCTCCTCGCTCATCAACAACGCCAGCTCCAGCGCCAGCCTTGAAGTTGACGGGGGTGCGGTTGCCATCAAAAATTCGATTGTGGCCTTTGAGGCGTTTGGGTTGAACTGCGCTGTCGGCGGGGGGACGCTGACGGCCAACGGCGGCAACTTCGACAACGACGGTTTCTGTCCATTCACCTTCACCAATACGAACAATATCCTGCTTGGCCCGCTGGCAATCAACGACGGCGGCCTCACACAGACGCACGCCCTGCAACCGGGCAGCGCGCCCATTGATGCGGCGACCGATTGCACATTGAACAGCGGCCTTGCAGTAACCAACGATCAGAATGGCACCACCCGCCCGCAGGGACCGTTCTGCGACTCCGGCGCGTATGAAGCCCCCTTCACCGGGGTCAATTGCAATCCCACGATCCTGAGCCAAGATCCCAACGCAGTGGTCGCCGCGATCAACAACGCGAACGACGAAATTTTGTGCCCCGGCCCCAACACTATCGGCCTCTCGCCAGACGACGCGACCTACGAATTCACCGCTCCAGAAATGCCCGGCGGCGAGAATGCCCTGCCCATCATCGATACCGAGATCACCATCAATGGTAACGGGGCGGAGCTTCTGCGCTCGATGACGGGCGGCACACCGAATTTCCGGATCTTCACCGTTGCCAGCGGCGGCAACCTGACATTGGACAATGTGGCGGTCAATAACGGCCTGGTGACCGGAGACGGCGGCGCGGTCAATGTGCAGGCTGGCGGCACCCTCACGGCGCAGGGCGGTGCTTTGTTCAACGACAACGCGGCCAATAATGGCGGTGCCATCGCCAGCAGCGGCACGCTCACGCTCGCGAATGTGAGCCTGAATTCCAACCAGGCCACAACCAACGGCGGCGGCCTGTATCGTGCGGGCACGAGCACAACCACGATCACAGACAGCATGTTCCAGTTCAACACAGCAGCCAGCGGCGGCGGCATCTACCTGGCGAATGCCGGGGGTGTCACCATCACCCGCAGCACGATTGACAGCAACGAAGCCACCGGGATGGCAGGCGGCGGCGCAGGCATTTACGTCACAGACACGACCCCTAATAGCATGACGATCCTCAACAGCACCATCTCAAACAACGATGCCAACGGGACGGGCGCGGTCGGTGGTGGCATCTTCAACAGCGCCACGACAGGCATCACGATCTTCAACAGCACCATCAGCGGCAACTCAGCCGCGGGGACCGGCGGCGGCATCTTCAACCAGCACAACATGGATGTGCGCTTCACCACCATCTTCAATAATTCGGCCCCGATGGGCGGCGGCGTGCGCACGCTCAGCGACACGCTCGCCTTCACCAATTCGCTGGTGGGTGGTGCGAGCACGGGCGGGGCGTGCAGCATCGGCGGTACGGGGATCATCACCGCAACGGATGCCAACTTCGACGACGATGGCACCTGCACCGGCTTCACGCAGCTCACATCGCTTGGGCTTGCCCCGCTGTCTAATAACGGCGGCCCCACCGAAACCCACGCGATCATCTCCGCCAGCCCACTCAGCGACTCGGTGACGATGTGTGTGGATCTCGGTGGCAACCCGCTCACGGAGGACCAACGCGGCCCGGTGTTCGGCCCACGCCCGCAGCCGATGGGCGGGAACTGTGAACCCGGTTCCTTCGAATCGCCGTTGCAGACGCTCATTCTGCCTGAAGCAGCGCCCATCACTCCGACCGAAATCACGCCACCCCTGCTGCCCAGCCCGACCCTGCCGCCTTCGGTGACACCGCTGGCCGCCGAGCAAGCCGAGTTCGCCGCGCCGCCCGTCGAAATCCCGTTTGAGATCGGCGCGCCCGCTGCGACCGCGACAATCCCAGCACCGACGGCGATCCCAGCGTCGCCGACCCCGGCCCCAGCGACAGCGACCCCGGTACCCATCGAGGAAGCACCCGGTGAGCTGAACCTGCCGGGCTTCAACGACGGTTCAGCAGCGACCGCGATCCCGCCGACAGAAGTCGTTGAGGCGGCAAGCTGCGCCCCCTTCACGATCCCGGCGGCGGATGTCGAAGCGCTGATCGCGGCGGTGGCCGTCGCCAACGAACCGACGATTTGCCCCGGCGCAGATACGATCATGTTGGCGGCGGCGAGCACCTACGCCCTCGCTGAGGCGACCACAGCGGGCGGAGCGTCCACCGCCACGACGACGCGGACACTGCGCATCACCGGCCCGCTGACGCTCAGCGGCGACGGGGCGATCCTCAGTGGGGTGCGCTTCGAGGTGATCGGCGAAGGCAGCCTGAACTTTGATGGCGTGATCGTCACGGAAAACGCGGAGAACAGCGAAACTGTGATCGGTGAGGTGCCGGGCGCTGAGTAGCGCACAGAATCTAGCGCGGGGCGCTCACTCGTGAGCGCCCCGTGTGCTTCGGATCAGATGCTGTTGGTCAATCGATTTGATTGTGTTTTGGCCCGCATCCCCCTGCCCCTGCTCCCAAAGCCACCGGCGACCGCTGACGCTGGGAGCAGGGGA
>JAADYY010000492.1 GCA_010092805.1 Chloroflexota bacterium
ATGTTAAAGCTGATGCTAGTTGGTTCGTTGTATGGGAACAGATACCCGGCGGCAGCGACAGGCTCGGCAGGCAGAATGATGAAGATCATGCTCAGCAGCGCCGCGCCAATGACGATGAGCAAGGCGCTTCGTGGCGCACGCCGACGGTTATTGCGGTTTGTGGTTTGGGTTTGCTGCATTGTTTTCCCCTGTATAGTCCAACAACTCAGGACGAATCGGGCAATCACGTGATGCCTTAATTCCGCGCGCTACTCCAAGCGTATGGAAATTTTTCGTCCCGTAAATATAAAAAATGTAAACCTTAGGGGGTTTAGCGACCAAAGTACTATGCGATTTCCGGTGGCTCCACCATCTTGATGGGATCTACTCCACGATCATCAGTTGAGGCCAACACGATCATCGCCTTTCGTGAGCAGTATAGCGGTTTGCCGCTTGGGTTCCAGCAGAAATGACGGGCTTTCGGAAAATTTTTGTGCTTTTCATAGTTAAGAGCAGCATTAAAAAGATTGATTCTTAAAATAATGTAACACTCAATGATCCATATTTTCTTTATGATATACCCCAAAGCATAAATATCTTCGCTGCTGCTTCGCATCGTGTTCATTCAGTATGATGATCGCTTTGAAACGGTGTATACGCAGGTGCCCAGGCTTCAAACCAATTCAATCTGCACCAGATTACGCCGACATTCATCCAAATCGGGGAGTATGGCAAATGTCATGCCGATTTCAGGAGCATTGTCAAGATTTCTTCACGTCTATCTTTGCACCAACAACGTTTACGAACACTTCGCGTAGAATCAATAGATAATTGACTAAATCTAGTTATTTACTATTTAATATATGTTTCGTCAATTCAATTAAAGTGAGTAGTGTGGATTGCGGCTGATGTTCGATGTGAAGTTTGAAATCGATGTATTTCACGCCATGCGTGAGGTAGATCCGGCAGTGTGGGATGCAGTGAATACCCGACCTTTCACAAGTTGGCATTGGAACCGCTTCTGCGAAAACCTCTACCCCGATGATCAACCCCTGTACATCCTGCTCTCTCATCACGGCGAGCCGGTGGCCACTGCTGCATTCTGGTTTATTCGGCGCGAGATTCTGCCACCACTGCCTATTGTGATGCGTTATGGTGTCGAGGCACTACTACAGCGCTGGCCGCTGCTGGTATGTCGCGCCCCGGTCGCCAATGTCAGCGGATTGACGCTGCCTTCGTCACCGCTGTATGGGGCGGCCCTGCGCGCTCTGGTTGATGCGGTTCAGGCTTACATCTCAGAGCAAGGTGGGGTGTCCTTTTTATTGTTCGATTATCTTGACGCGCAGCAAGCTCAGTCCGAACGCTGGGCCAACCGCTACAGTTTCATCGATTTCAGCGAGCCGGGCACCTATCTGGATTTGCCCCACCCCGATTTCGACAGCTACGTGCAGCAGCTCGGCAAGTCGGCGCGCAAAGATTTTCGCCGCCACACCAACCGCGCCAGCGACGCCGGGATCGAAATCAAGGCACATGATGCCATCGTTGGTGCGAATGAGGCCCGACCGCTTATCCGCAACGTTGAAAGTCATCATGGCTCCACCCCCAACCCATTAACTGATGGGCTGTTGAACGGATCTTTTGCGGATCTCGATGCCGTCTGGCTGACAGCGGAGCAAAACGGCCAAATGATCGGCTGTGGCCTGTTAATTGGTGAACGCGGCGCGAAATTCTTGACCCTGCTGGGCCTCGATTACGACGTGAAATACACCTATTTCCAACTCATGTATGCGGCCATCCGCCACGCCATCGAAAGCGACACGCAGCGCCTCTACGGTGGCAGCGGCGCTTATGAATTGAAGCAGCGGTTGGGATTTCAGCTCAAGGAAGATCGTTACAGCGCGTTCACGACGCGCATCCCCCTGTTGGGCAAACTCGCACGCAATCTGGTTTCAAACTGAGGATTCCTAATGGCGATTGATACGGAAATCCGAGGGTATCCCCCTCAGTCACAGACCTACCTGGCGGATTGGTGGCGCAACCTGCGCGCGGCATGGCATCAATCTGTGCTTTTCCGGCGTGTACTCGTGATTGTGCTGGTGTGGATGGTGCTGCGGTTGGGGATTCAGGGGCTGCTGATCGCCGGGACGATCCTCACCGACGATCTGGTCGGGATGGATCCGGCGAGCACCCTGCCCGTTGATATGCAAATCTACCTCACTGCCGCCGAGAACTTCGCAGCGCGCGAATCGTTGTACCTGCAAGGGTCGTTGCAGATACTCGAAACCCACTACCCTTACGCGCCATCGTTCGCGCTGGCGTTCACCCCATTTCTACAGCTCTCGCCGTTTGCGGTGGCCTTGGTTCATACGCTCCTGCACATCGCGGCGTATATCTGGCTGTATCTGAGCTGGAATCGCATTTTCGGCAAGCTGGGGCTGCCGCAGGCGCAGCAGATGCTCATCTGGACTCTGCCGGCCTGGTTGATCTTTTCCACATTCTGGAGCGACCTCGCGTACCTGAACATCTATCTGATCATGGCGCTGTTCGCCACACTCCTCATTGAGGCGGTGCTTGAGGAGCGTTTGTTTGAGACGGTGCTGTGGCTTGCGGTGATTCTGCAAATCAAGCCGCATTGGGCATTTGCGGCAGCGATCCCCCTGCTGCTAGGGCGCTACCGCTTTTTCATCCGCATGATCGGTTTTTCGGTGGTCGCCTATGCCGGGATTGTCGTCGCAACCGGGTTGGTCGGCGGCTTTGAGTATGTGCTGGCACAGTACCGAGAGTATGTCGAATTTCTGGCGCGCCTGAGCGAGGATTTCCCCTGGCGTGGGCCGGATGCACCCTTCCTGGGCTACAACCACTCGATCACGCAAATATCGGTGTATCTGTTCGGCGAGGCTGGGTTCCCCATCTCAATGATCGTCAAGATCGCGCTGCTAGCGCCATTGGCAGCCCTCGGATTGCGCTGCTTGCTGCGCCCCATCGGTCAACCAGGGCATCGAGTCCCACAAGTCAGCCTGGATCTGGCGTTTGTGCTGTATATGGGCGCATTCATCTGGCTGGATATGGTGTGGGAGTTGTCGCTAGGGATCGCGGTGTTCACGTATCTGCGTGCGACGGTCGAGAATCGACGGCGCTTCCGCTGGGTTTGGGTGCTGTTCGTCGTTTACGCCGTGATCGACGTGTGGCAAGCACTCTCATACATCGTCCTCGGCGATGCGGCAATTGTTCCCGGCCCCTACGTCATCACCGACCCCAGCATCTACCTCCCGATCATCATGCTGGTGCTGCTGTCGTTTTACGGGCTGCTGCTGGTGCGTCTGTGGCGCACCGCACATGC
>JAADYY010000076.1 GCA_010092805.1 Chloroflexota bacterium
GCCGCAGGCCATCGCTTCGAGCGCGGGCAGCCCAAAGCCTTCGTAAAACGACGGCAGCACCAGGGTGTCGGCCAGCGCGTACAGTGCAGGCAGCGCGTCATTGTCGATGTCGTCGCGCCAGATCACGCGGTCGCCCAATTGCAGTGCCTCGATGCGGGCGCGGGTTTCCGCGAACAACCAGCCAAGCTGCCCAACAATGACAACCGGCGGCGCGTCTGGCAGTTGATCGAGCAGAAAACGATACGCTTCGATCAAGCCGCCGATATTCTTGCGCGGCTCCAGGGTACCCACGAACAGGACATAGCGCTCCGGGAGGTTGAGCGCCACGCGGTGCTGATCGCGGCGTTCCGGCGGCAGCGGGCGGAAGTGTGGTTCGGCAGCCAACAGCTGCACTGTGATCTTCTCCGGTGGCACATTCAACATGGAAATGAGATCTTGCTTGCTGGCCACGCTGATCGTCAGGATGTGATCGGCGTGGCGCGCCGCCCATACAATCTGATCGTTGTAGTAACGGCGGCTTTCGGCGGTGAGGAACTGCGGATAATGCAGAAACGTCAAATCGTGGATCGAGGCGATATGGCGGCGAGCGCCGCGCCAGGGCGGGATGAAGTCGGTGGTGTGCAGCACATCCAGGCGGAAGCGCGCCAACTCGGCAGCGAGGGCGATCCGTTCCAGGCGGTGGTGCGCCGGCGTCCACACGACCCCATGTCGGAAGCGCGTCACCACCGACTCGCGCCCGCGCCGGCTGTGCAGCACCGTATAGCGATGATCGTGATCCAGCCGCTCCAACGCCGCCACCAGCCGTCGAGTGTACGTGCTGATTCCGCCGTTGGGCCGATGATAAATCATACGTGCGTCGATCCCGATATGCATAGTGCCGCCGAGTATAGCCGCCGGACGATTCTGTGTCCAGTCTCGGAGCGGGTTCTGTGCAGTCGATCACAGCCAGCGGTCGATCAAGGCCGCGACGGTGCCATCCTCGATCAGGGCCGCCAGCGCTTCATTGACGGCCAGCGCACGATCCAGCCGGTCGATGCGTGTGGCAATCGCCAGCGGCACCGGGCGCACCACCGACATCTGCGCCCCCCAATCCGGCTGATCGCGCAGATACAACCGCGCACTGACCGCATCGACCAGCGCTGCATCCGCGTGACCCAGCCGCACAGCATCGAGCGCATAGGCGGGCAGTTCGTAGGGCCGCGTCTCGAACGGCTGAATCCGCCGCAGCCAACGGTTCGCCTCGCTGTGCGCCTCGGAACCGAACTCGAACGCCAGCGCGTGCCCCGACAGCGCAGCCATCGTCGTGAAATCGCGGCCCGCCGCGCTCACGAGGGCCAGCCCCGCGTCGAAATAGGGCAGCGAGTAATGCACCTGCCGACCCGGATCGATCCGTAGCGCGGAGATCAGCACATCAACCTGATCGGTTTGCAGGCCATCGTACAGCCCATCGAAGCCGAGCAGCACAAACTGCGCCGGGATGTCGAGTTCGTCCGCGAGCGCCCGCCCCAGATCGACATCCAGCCCGTGCAGTTGATCATCGGCGAGGAAGGCGAACGGCGGGTAGCTGGCATCCACGCCGATGCGCAGCGCGCCGTGACGAAACAGCGGTGCCGACTCGCGGCGGCTGGGGTCAACGGCCAGCCAGATCAGCGCCGCGACCAGCGCCAGCGCGACCGCGATCAGGGCGAAGCGGCGGCGGGTGGCGGCAGCCATAACGTCTCCGTTTGCGGGAAGCCGCGTGCGTAGGCCTGCACCGCGTGATAGATCGGCTTGAGTTGAAAATCGGTCGTGATCAATGTGAAGCTATCCGGGTAGCTGAGCGTGGGCAGCGGGAAGCGCAGCACCCACAAACACATCTGCTCAAGCCAGGGCCAGTTGACCTCGGCCCACCGGAACGCCGCGATGGTGTGGCCGATGCGCTGCGACGGGCTGACAGCCATCGTCCAGCGCGGGTGATCGTTCCAGCCCGTCTCGGTGATGTAGACAGGCGTGTCGCCGTCGTCGAAACGCTGCATCACGGCGTAAAGCTGCTCGGCGCGCCGGAAATTGAGCAAGTCGGGGTGTGACTCGGCGGCGGCTGGCTCGGTGAAGCCGTAGGTGTGCACCGCCAGCGCATCGAAGTAATCCGCCGCGCCCGCTTGATACATCCGCTCCAGGTAGATCAAATCGTTAAGTCCGTGCGGGCTGCCCGGCGGTTCCAGCGTAGGGGCCAACGCTCCGGCCAGAATGATCGCGTCGGGGTTGGCCACTTTGACCTGATCATACACCGCACGCAGCAGATCGACATAGCCCGCCGGATCGACGGACTGATAGCCCCACTCAAACGCCAGATTCGGCTCGTTCCAGATGATCAAGTGGTCGATCACGCCTGCGTAGCGCGCGGCAAACTCGGCGACGAACGCCGCGAAATCGGCATACGAGGCGGGCGGCAGCGTGTTGAGCGTGGTCAGCGCCTCCGCCGGATCCGGACGTGCCCAGGCGGGTACCAACCCCATCCGGGCGATGATGCGAATCCCCTGGTTACGCGCGTGGCTGACGATCCGGTCGGCCTGTGTCCAGTCGTAGCGATCTTCCGCCGTTTCGATGTACGCCCAGGGGAAAAACTCGACAATTGTCTCCGCGCCGAGTGCCCGCGTCAGCTCCAGCGAGCGTTGGATCTTCCACTCCTCAACCTCTTCGATCAGGCGGGTATGGACGCATACATGCGGCTTGATCGTCTCGACGGTTTGCGGCGGGCCGAGCGGCGCACGCGGCGCAGCCGGCACCAGCATATCCAGAGCGAGCATGAAGATCAGCCCGCGCAGATACCAGGGCCACCAGCGCCGTAAATCGGCGTAGATGCCATAAATCCGGGCGATGACATGAGCCGCCTGACGACGGCGCTCAACAGTGAGCCAGCGCTGCAAGCGGGGCGATCTACTCAAAATCGGCGAGGGGTTGCGGCGCGACGGTGCGCGTCTCTTCGTTGCGGTAGGTGACCATCCCCGGCCCGCCGCCCTTGATCTTGCGGACGTGACGACGCTCTGTCACATCGACGATCACACTGCTTTCACCTCGGTTGGCGCTGAAATACGCGGCCAACACCGCCGCGCGCTCGATCACGTCTTCGGGGATGCGGCGGCCATCCATCTTGATGATCACGTGCGCGCCGGGCACATCGCGCGCGTGCAGCCACAGATCTTGCGGGCCGCCCTTGTCGAAGGTGACGATCTCGTTCTGGCGGCTGTTACGCCCAATCCAGATCACGTAGCCATCGTCGGTCACGTGGCGCAGCGGTGCGCTCTGGTTGCCCCCTGCGATCTTCTGGCGTGGCTTGCCCCGCCAATAGCCCTTCTTCTGGAGCGTTTGCTGCACCTCGTCAATCTCCGGCCAATTCGATGCCAACGTCAGGTCGGTTTCGAGCTGGTTCAAAAACTGAAGCTCGGCCTCATTCTCCTCGATGAGCTGCGGCACCCCTTCGAGCGCCCGCTTGGCGCGGTTGTACTTATCGAAATAGCGCTGGGCGTTCTCGACAGGGGTCAGCTCCGGGTCAAGCTTGATTACCCGCTCTGGCGCATCCATGTCATACTGCGCGCGCAGTTCGGTTTGCTCTGGTTCAACGGCGTATTGATACGCCAGGATCAGTTCGCCGCTCTGGCGCAGCGCTTCGAGTTCCGTATCGTCTTTCAGCGACCGCCGCATCGACTCCAGCCGCGCACGGATCTTTTTCTGCGCTTCGATCAATTCCGCGCGCACCGGCTCCTTGCCCGCGTTGTACGCATCCTCGCCCACGGGTGCGGTGTAGAACGCCACCAACGCCGCGCTGACCATCTCGACCGGGTGCCAGCCCGCGATACTTTCCAGCGGGTACACGCTAAACGCCTCGACGCCGCGCTCGTTCTCCGCGATCCCCGGCTGCCATTCGCGTTGGGTCAGCGGCTCAAGGATTGTTTGGATCACCGGGAACAGTGCTTCAGGGTCGGCCTCACTCGCTTTTGACGGCGCGCCCGCCCGATGGATGATCTCTTTCGCCAGCAGCGGGCTGATCCCGTGCAGCCGTGACGACAACACCTGCTGCGTCTTGCGCTTCGGGTCGTCGTTGTGTGCAAAGATCCCGATCAGGCTTTCGAGCGTCAGCTTCGCGGGGTCGAGTTTGCCCGTCTGCGGCGGTGGGGGCGTGTATTCATAGTTCGGCAAGCTCACGCGGACGCGGTTCTCTTCTGGCCCCACGCGACGCATACAGTCAAGAATGATGCCGTTCGCGTCCAGCAGCAGAATGTTGCTGCGCCGCTCCATCGGCTCGATGACAATCGTCACAGCGCCTTCCGGCCCCTGCACATCGATATGCATGATGCGCTCCCATGCCGGTTGGCTGATGTGCGTCACGATGCCGCCTTCCACCGCGCGCCGGAACAACAGCCCGATTTGCTTGGGACGGGTCAGGCCGCGGCGCAGCTTATCCGGCACCAGATGCACACGTGGCTGCTGATGATCTGCGCTCATGTACAGGTAGCGCCGCTGCCGGTTCGCGTAGATCTCCAGCCCTAAGCCCGTCTCATCGACATTGATCGAATCCTGAACGCGCCCGCCGACGAGCACATCCATGAATTCATCGACCAGCGCCGAGAGGGTAAACACATCGAGGTTCATGATCAGCGGGCGTCAGGGGTGAGTAGATAAGCGATAATGTCGCCGATGTCGTCATCGGTGATGCGCTCATCGTAGTTTTGCACCATCGAATTTGAGTAACCTTCCAGGACGTAGGCATCCGGCGCGGTGATCGATTCGTACAGATACGCCGCTGCCGAAAGGGGCGGACGTCGTTCCGCCGCGCGCTCGGCGATGCCGACAAACGACGGCGCAATCCCAACTTCGACCCCAGCCCGGTGGCACGCCGTACAGTCGTAGGTTTCGACCAGCAGCGCGCCGTTGGCGGGGTCGGCGTTCGCCAGCAGCACTTCGACAACAGCGTCACCATCCGCGCTGAGCGGGGCATCATTGCTTGGCGCGCTGGTATCGACCGTCAGCATCCCAACGATAAACAGCAGCACAAACGCGATCAGCAGGCCGAGCACGATATAGACCGGCAGCCCCAGCCGACGCCAATTCAGACTGGTTTCCACAGACTTCCCACTTTGTTCAACTATCAATCCATCAATGCCCGGACAATGCCCGGACGTTCGGCGGCTACACCAGGATCACCGCGTCAACGATCATCGCCAGGAACAGCGCCGCCAGGTACATCGTCGAGTATTTGTAGGTGCTGCGCGCCGTCGCGCCATCCTGCCGCCTCATCAACAGGAGTGCCATGCGAATCAGGCCGAGGCCCAGCGCCACCGCCGCCAACAAATAGATCGCGTTGAGTGTTCCGAACACCACCGGCAGCAGCGTGATCAGCAGCAGTTGCACCGAATACAGCAGGATTTGCTGGCGGGTCACATCTTCGCCGCGCGCGACGGGCATCATCGGCACATTGGCGCGGGCGTAATCGCTGTTGACCAGCAGCGCCAGCGCCCAACTGTGCGGCGGCGTCCAGTAGAAGACAATGGCGAACAGCAGGAACGCCTCGAAATTGAGCGATCCCGTCACTGCCGACCACCCGACCAGCACCGGAATCGCGCCCGCGCCCCCGCCGATCAGAATGTTCAGGACGGTGTTGCGCTTGAGGATGATCGTGTAGATGACGACGTAGTAGAAGCCGCCGAAAAGCGCCAGCACCGCTGCTAGCCAGTTGACGAACACGCCCAGGATCAGCGTTGACCAGACGACCAGCACCAACCCGAACAGCAGCGCATTGATCGGCGCAACCCGGCCCGACGGGATCGGGCGGCGCGCCGTCCGTGACATGCGCGCGTCCAGATCCCGGTCAATGTATTGGTTGAGCGCGCTCGCGCCGCCCGCCGAAAGCGCGCCACCGATCAGCGTGGGCAAGATCACAGCGCCGAGCAGCTCGAATTGGCCGCCCGCTGCGATGACCATCGCCGTCACCGTCGTGAACAGCAGCAGCGCCACGATCTTGAGCTTGGTCAGTTCCAGATACGTCAGGAGCGTTTGCTTCACGCCCGATTTTGTTGATGTTTTGGTTAGTTCAGCAGAGGTTCCGACTGAGGTTGCCATTCCTGTTCCAATTTTTCCGTTTCCGATTCATCGATTGCACGATGGTTCAAAGTCTCATACACACTCAGCGCCACCAGCAGCGCCCATGTCAGCGCAGCCATCCCCACATGCGTTGCACCCCACACCGGGGCCGCCGCGCTCCACACAAACAGCGCGCCGACGAGCGCCTGCGTCAGGTACACAGCCAGCGACAAGAGCGCCAGAATGCGCAGCCGCCGATCTGTCCGCGTCGTGAACGCCGACGCGATCAGTAAAGCCAGCGCGATCCCCAGCCCAGCGACCGCAAACCGATGCAGCATGTGGATCGTCGCGAGCTGTCCCTGCTGAAACGGCAAGATCTCGCCGTTGCACAGCGGCCAATCCACGCAGGCAAGTGTCGCGCCGCTGCCGCGCACCAGCGCACCCGTCAGGATGATCACCAGCGAGAGGGCCGTCGTCACGTAGACCAGAATTGTGAAGCTGTCCGGCTTGTAGAACTGGCGCGGCACATAACGCGCACCAATCGCCGCGATCAGCAGCGCGCCCAACAACAGCATCGCCGTGCCCAAATGCAGCGTGACCATCGTCGGCGGCAGTTCGAAGATGACGACGAACGCGCCCAGCCCGCTTTGAACCATGAACAGCACCGCCGCCAGCACCGTCGCGCCGAGCACAACCCGGTTACGCTGACGGTACGCGCGGATTGCTACATAGAGTGTCGCCAACCCGAACAGCCCGATCAGGACGGCGAACAGCCGGTGCGACCATTCGATCCATGCCGTCACATTATCCAGCGGCGGGATGATCTGCCCGTCACACAACGGCCAATCGTTGCCGCAGCCCAAGCCTGAGTCGGTGACGCGCACCAC
>JAADYY010000493.1 GCA_010092805.1 Chloroflexota bacterium
GCCATGTTGTTGTTTTCGAAGCGGTACCGCCTGGCCTTGCACAGCCGAATCCCGTCAATGATCGAGGCATGATTCAGCGAGTCGGAGACAATCGCATCCTCGGCGGTGAGCAGCGGTTCAAACACCCCGCCGTTCGCATCGAACGCCGCCGCGAACAGGATCGCGTCATCCATATCCAGAAAGGTGGCGATGGCCTTTTCCAACGTGCGATGCAGATCCAGCGTGCCGCAGATAAACCGGACAGAGGCCATGCCGTAACCATACTGATCCATCGCCGCTTTGGCCGCCGCGATGATCTCAGGATGATCGGCCAGCCCCAGGTAGTTGTTCGCACACAGGTTGATGATGGGTTTGTCGGTGCCGTTGAGCGCCACCCGGATTTCCCCGGACTGCGGCGAGGTGATGAGGCGTTCGTGTTTGTAGAGACCGTCTTGCGCAATGGCGGCGAGTTCGCCGCGCAGCCGCTGATAAGTTTTTTCGGACATCAACCACTTCCCAAAACAGTTTTGATCTCATTATAGCGCCAATTCGGGTCGTAGATCGCTGGATGATTGCCGATCATTCGGAAGCGTGGCGCGGTTGCGGCCCGTCGGCTCAGCGCCTATAATCCGCGCCATCATATGGCTCTGATCTAGCTCTGCGGAGGCTCAGCGATGGCACGTCGGTTTGCCCTACTGTTCGGACTGGTGATGGGGGTGGCTGCGCTGGTTCCGGCCAACGCCCAGACGATCCCATACACCACCATTGACGGGCGAATCTCATTCGAGATTCCCTTCGGCTGGACGGTATTCGAAGAATATGCATCCATCATCGTGACCGACACCGACACCAACACGCTGCGCGGCGGCCTGCTCACCTCGGCGCAGATTAACGGCGCAGATGTGCTGTACGAGCAAATCACCGGCGAAGCCGTGACCGCCGATCTGATACTGCAAATGTTCGCGGGTGGGCTGCCAGAGATCCGCGCCAACATGGAAGCCGAACTCGGCACCGCGCTGGGCCTGCCCGACGCAGTCTACACAGGCCCGGTGGAGATCGCCGGGTACAGCGGCGCGACCGGATTTTTTGGGGCGGCACCCATTTACGCCTTCGACGTGCCCGACGGCATTCTGCTGATGAGTCTCAACGGCGAGTCGGTGGACGAAATGGTCGTTGTGCTGGAAACCATGCTCGAAACGCTAACGGTGTCGCCGTTTTCCTTCGATGCCAGCGTATACACCACCCCCATCACGGCGGACAATGTCGCCACATTGTCATTGGTGACCCAATACGCCCTGCCCGGCTCGACGGTGCGCGACTTCGCGCTGCTGCCTGGCAGCGATGCGTTCTTCGTCGTCAACAGCGGCACAGCCCGGCTCGTGGAGATGACCAGCGGCGCGATTTTGCGCAGTTATGACTTGGGGGATCTGCGGGTGCGGTCAATCGCGCTCAGCCCGGACGGTAAGGTGTTGGCTGCCGGGAGCGGCCTGGGGCCTGAAGGCGAACGGATCGCAGCCACAATCCGCCTGTTTGATGTCGGCACAGGCGAAACCTTGCGCACCATCGTAGCGGACGAACGCGCGCCGGTCGAAGAGGTCGGTTTCAGCCCGGATGGGTCGCTGCTGGCCGTCAACGCCGGGGTGCTGCTGATCTATGATGCCGCCACCGGAAACCCGGCGACAGCCCCCGACAGAGCGCGGGACAATTTCGCCTTCAGCCCGGACGGAACACAGATCGCGGCGAACTGTTTGCAGCAGAACTACGTCCTGTGCCTCTATGACCTGGACACTGGCGAGATCGCGGTGCCGCTGCCCGATGATGAAGACGCCTTCCCAATCCGTTACGAGAGTGTGGCGTTTTCGCCGGATGGGTCAGCGGTGCTGGTTGGGTTCATCGATTATGACCGGGGCAGCTCGGCAGATCTCACGCTGTGGTCCGCCGAGTCAGGTGAGTTGATCGCGGTTGCCAGCGGCCCAGCAGGGGATTTCGGGCGCACCACCCACCGCAATACCGTCGAGTGGATCACCTTTAGCCCGGACGGAACACTGGTGGCGACGGTCTCTGACGATGAGAGTCTGCGGCTGTGGGAAGCGGCAACCGCGAACGGCCTCTTCGTGCAGCCGGACGCCCACCCCACACGGATCAACCGGGTGGCCTTCAGCCCGGACGGCACGCTGATCTTCACTGCCGCCGATGATGGGATTGTGCGCATCTGGGCCGTTAGCTCAAGCGGCTGAGCCAGCAGCGCGCCGACACGCCCGGACGATTCTTGCGAGGATTCTTGCGATGCAGGCCAAAGTATTCGTCACGCGCATCATCCCCGACGCCGGTCTCGAACCGGTGCGCGCGGCGTGCGCCGCCGATGTCTGGGATGATCGGCTGCCCGCACCCTATGACACCTTGATCGAGCGAGTGCGCGGCGTTGACGGCATCCTTTGCTCGATCACCGAGCGCATCGACGCCAACTTGATCGAGGCCGCCGGGCCGCAGCTCAAAGTGATCAGCCAAATGGCCGTCGGCTACGATAACATCGATGTGGCGGCGGCGCAGGCGCGCGGGATCGCGGTGGGGCACACGCCCGGCGTGCTCACCGAAGCGACCGCCGACCTGACGCTGGCGCTGCTGCTGGCCGCCGCCCGGCGCATCCCAGAGAGTGTCGAGTACATCCGCAAGGGTGAGTGGCGCACCTGGGAGCCGCAAACCCTGCTCGGCCATGACCTGGCGGGCAAGACTCTCGGCATCGTCGGCTTGGGGCGCATCGGTAAAGCGGTGGCGAAGCGCGCGGCGGGTTTTGAGCTGCGGCTCATCGCGCATGGCCCGCGCCTCACCGACGCGGAAGCGGCTGCGGTCGGGGCGGTGCGCGTCGATCTGCCGACGCTGCTGCGCGAAGCGGATTTTGTCTCGCTGCATACCCCGCTCACACCGGAAACCCGGCACCTCATCAACCCGACGACTCTCGCGCAGATGAAACCGACGGCGATCCTCGTCAACACGACGCGCGGCCCGGTCGTCGATCAAACGGCGCTGTACGACGCGCTCACCAACGGCGTGATCAGCGGTGCGGCGCTCGATGTCACCGACCCGGAACCGCTGCCCGCTGACGATCCGCTGCTGACATTGCCCAACGTCGTGATCGTACCGCACATCGGCAGCGCCACCGTCGGCACCCGCAATCAGATGGCGCGCATCGCCGCCGACAACCTGATCGCCGGGGTGAACGATCAGCCGCTGCCGCACGCTGTCCCCGCGCAGATCTAACGGCGCTGTGCACACCCTACTCGCCTGGATCGTCACGCTGGGGCTGCTGCCGCTGGCGTATCCCTGGTCGGCCTGGCTGCTCGACCGCACACCCCACGCCGACCGCGTGCTCAAGCTCACGCTAACGCTCGCGCTCAGCGTCGGCGCGCTTACGCTGCTGATGTTCTGGATCGGGCTGATCGGTATCTCCTTCGACGCCGCGCTGATCGTCGCGCTGTACGGTGTGCTCATGCTCCCCGGCGTACTGCTGTGGCGACGCCGCGCCGCTCGTCAGCACCCGGCGACACGCACCGCGCAAAGCACACGGCTGCAGGGCGTCGCGCTGCTGATTCTCACCGTGATCAGTGCGGCGCTTCTGTTCAACGCGACGTACTGGCCGTTCTACCGCGACGATGCGGTCGCCATCTACCACGAACAAGCACGCCTGCTCACCGATCTGCGGACGCTCGTGCCGCTCACGGGCGCGGACAGCCTTTACCGCACCTACCCGACTCTGGTGCCGCTCGGCTACACCTTCACTTATCTGCTGTCTGGCTGGCCCAACGAATACCTCGCCGGGCTGCTCCCCGCGCTGCTGAGCCTGGGCTGTCTGCCGGCGGCGTATCTGCTGGGCCGGGCGCTGCCCGACGCGCGCGTCGGGTGGCTGAGCGCCGTGCTGCTCGCGCTGACGCCGACCTTCGGGCGCTGGGCGTCATCCGGCTACGTCGATCTGCCGATGGCCTTCTTCTACACACTGTCAGCGCTGTTCGCGCTGCGGTTGTGGCGATCCCGCAATTCGGTCGATGCGCTGCTGGCGGGTGCGCTGCTGGGCCTGGCGGCCTGGACGAAAAACGCCGCGCTGCTGGGCGTGCCGCTGCTGGGCGTGTGGCTGCTGGCCGCGCTGATTGATCGTCGCATTGGGTGGCGCGAGCTTGTCTTGGCGGGGGCCGCCTGCGCAGGTATCGCCGCGCCCTGGTACTTGCGCAACCTGATCGGCGCGGGGTTCGTCATCCCGCCGACCGCCTGGACCGATCAGGCCCAGCCGACGCTGGCGAATCTGCTGGTGTTCGTCACCCGCCCCGAAAACTTCGGCCTGCCGGGGATCATCATCACACTTGCCGTCCCGCTGACGGGGATTGCGCTGATCCGCGAGCGAACACCGGGCATGATCCTGGCGCTGCTGTGGGCGCTGCCATTTTTCGCGGCGTGGTGGCTGTTCGTCTCGTATGATCCGCGTTTTCTGCTGTTGTTCCTGCCGATCCTGTGTGTGCTCGGCGCGGTGTGGCTGATCCGCTGGTGGGATTGGATCGCTGCGCACCGGAGTGAGCGCGATCAAGCGCGCTTGATCACGGCAGCGGCGCTGCTCGCGCTGATTCTGACGGCGCAGGTGGTGTGGTTCAGCGTGGAATACAAAGATGATCTGCTGCGCGACCCGCTGATGAGTGACGCGGACAAGCGCGCACTGGTGCGCGGCGAATGACGGCTGCACTCAGCCGATCAACTGGTTGTAGGCCACTTTGATGCATGTGTTCACCACAATGGGCATCTCTGCCGCCTGCGCCCGCGCCGCCGCCGCTGAGTCGGCGACGCCGAGTTGTGCCCATACCGCCCCCGCCTGCGCCGCGATGGCGTCTTCGACCACGCCGAGCAGATGCTCCGAGCGGCGGAACACATCCACAATGTCAATCGGTTCTGGCACCGCCGCCAACGACGGATAGCTGATCGCGCCGTCAATCTGCGCGACTGTCGGGTTCACCGGATACACCGTGTACCCCACCAACCGCAGAAAGCGCGCAATCTGATAGCTGGTGCGCGTCGGCTTGTCCGAATGGCCCACCACCGCGATCACTCGCGCTGACGCCAGCAGATCGCGCAGCGCCGCCGGGTCATGTGTGATGTCAGTCATGGTGACCTGTCCTCCATCTGTGTTGTGATCTGAATTGTGATCGGCAGCACGCCAATCGTCCCGTCGATGGTGGCCGCCCCGGTGACGGGCAAATCACGAATCGCGCCATCCGGGCCGAAGTCGTACAGCTTGACCCATAACTGGTAGTCGCCCGGCGCGAGATCCGATGGGAGCTGCAACCCGCGATGATCCCAGACCGGCACGCCGACCTGCCAGCCGCTGGTTGGTGCGAAGCCGCCGCCGGGCTGCGCATCGGACTGGGTGACCGGCGCGCCGTCGGCGTGGCGCAGGAACAGCGCCGCTGTGTAATTCGCATCGAGGGGCGCATCGGTCGTCCAGTACAGCGAGACCGGCAGCACCGATCCCGGCGCGTAGCGCAACCCGGACGGCAGCTCGACCCCGACAAGGCGAATCGCCGGGCCAAAGACCAGATCGGTCAGGTGCTGCGGGCCACGAAACCCATACCGATCCGGCGCATCCACCGTACTGTAAGCGAACAAATGGGTGATCGGCCCGGTGGTGATCTGGCGGGTGGGGTAGTAATGCGCGGCCATGAAACGCTCGACCGGGCGCACCGACCACCACAGCGACGGCCCGCCATCGACCAGCACCCACAGCCGCTCCCGCGCTGCCGCCAGATGATGGATCAGCGGTGCGGTCGTCTGCGCGATCAGCACATCCGGGTTATCGGAAGCAACTTCCGGCGGTTGATCGGGGCTGGCTTGCTCACCCGGCGACGGCGGCAGCGTGATCACACGGCCCGCGCCGCGCAGCTTGCCATAATTCAGGAAGAACGGCTCGTAGCGCGGGCTGCTCAGCAGAATCACGTCGGCTGGGGTCGTCTCCGCCGCCAGGATCGGCAGCATGGCGTGCAGCGTCTCGTCGGTCGAGAGGTAGCGTGTATCATCGTAGCGCAGCACCGTCAAGCCGATCAGCGCGCTGAAAGCGAACAGCACCGGCAGCAGCGCCGTCTGCGTCCAACTTGGGCGACAACGCGCTTTTGGCCGCAGGCCGCGCCCTAACCTGACAGCGCTGGCCGCCGCCACCAACCCGAACAAGCCGATCAGCCAGCCCGCGTTGACCGCGATCCACGCAAAATCCAGCGGGTGATTGTCCCATAATTGCGGAATGATCACCCAACGCAAGTCGGCGAGCTGGTTCATGCCGCCCGCCCAACTGAGCAGCCCTTCGGCTTCTGGCGGCAGTTCTAGCGCGTAAATCTCCCATTGAAGCGTGACGCCGCTCAACTGCACCCACACGCTGTAGATCAGCAGCGGCCCCGCCGCGAACCACCAGCGCGAAACCGGGCGCAGCGTCAGCCGTTCGAGCACAGGCAGCGCCGGGATCAGCAGCAGCGGCACAATCGGGATCAGAAAGCGCGGCGGCCACGACAACCCGCCGAACCAATGCGGCCCACTCAGCAGCGCATACCCCAACGCGAACGCCGCCAGCAGCGCCCCCCCCGCGATCACGTAGCGCCAGCGCCCCGCCCGGATCAGCAGCCAGGCACCGGGCAGCGCCAGCAGCAGCACAGGCGATGTGCCCCAGACACTGCCGCCAGGGCTGATCAGATACGCATGAAGGGCTTCCGGCACCTGCTGCACCGACAGCGAATCCAGCCGCCCCAGCAGATCGTAGCGGATGCTGATGCCGGGCACGAGATCGAACCAGCCGAGCGTGACGAACAGCAGCGCCACCGGGATGAGCAGCGCTGCACCAATCATGAGCTGACGCCGCGTGATCCGCCGGAGCGATGGTGCCGCGATGATCAACAGCGCGGGCAGCGCCAGCAGCGATGATACTTTCGTCAGCAGCAACCCCAGCACCGCCAGCACCGCCGCGATTAGCAGCGGGATCGAGCGGTAGCCACCAGCGCGCAGCCGCTCGATCCACAGCGCAGCCAGCAGCAGCAGCAGCAGCGCCAACGGCTCGCGGAAGAACGTTTTGCTGTACACCCAAATGATCGACCCCAGCCCGAAGGCCAGCGCGCCCAGCACCGCCGTCCGTTCGTTGTAGCCCAGCGCCAGGATGTACACAAACAACACCCCCCCCGCCAGCGCCGCCACGATCACGTTGAACAGCCAGACCGTATGCACCATCCCCAGCATCGGCAGCGCCTGCGCCAGCAGATACAGCGGCGCGGCCAGCAGCATCGGCAGCGGTTCGGCGTTGACTGCTTGCAGCAAATACGGATTATCTGCGCCAACCGGCAGCGGCGGGCGCTGCCAGGCCGACTCGTCCAGGTAGAGGTCGCCGTGATTGACCAGGCTGCTGACCCCGTCGAACAGAAAGCGCGAATCGCCGCTTTCGATGCGCCCGCTGTAGGTGATCAGGTAGCTGCTCGCCAGCAGCACAACCAACGCCACCAGCAGCGCCCAGCGCTGCGGTGTGAGCAGCTTCGCTGGCAGCGCGCTGCGTTCAGCGCCGGGCATGAGCGGCAAAACAATCCGTCTGGTAGATCATGTGGGTGATTCGGGGCAGGGCAAACCGCGCGGGGCGCTTGCGTCAGCGCCCCGCGGCCTGCGCCGCCCGCTAAGAGGCGTTCTCGTCGTTATTGGTGGTCGGCGGTGGCGGCGCTTGATCCTGGGTGGCCGCTGGTGTGTCGTTGGTGCGCGCTTTGCCGCCCCCGCCGCCGATCACGCGGTTGCGAATGCCAATCAGCCCTTTGAGCACCCGTTGAGTCGGGGTCAGTTGATCGAGTTCTTCCAACCCGGCCTCATAGGTGGCCGCGCCCGCCCCGATCTTGCCTTCGCGCACCTGCAAATTCCCCATCGCCAGCAGGGTTTCGCCGTGCAGCTTGGTCTCGCCGAGTTCCTGGAAGACATCCGCCGCGCGCCGATAGCAGTTGTACGCCTGCTCGCGATCTCCGAGTGCCGAATACACCCCACCCAGATTACCCATGACTTTCGCCAGCCGCAGCGAGTCGTTCAATTCCTCGAAGGTCTTCATCGCCTCCTGCATCGAGTCGAGCGCCTGTTGCTGCTCACCCAACGCGCGATGCACCAGCCCGACATTGGTCAGCATTTCGGCAGCCATGTCGCGCTGACCAGCGGTCTCGTAAGTTTCCTGGGCCTCACGGAAAATGCGAGCCGCTGCTTCGTATTCCTTCTGCTGAAACAGCTTGATGCCCTGGGCCTTGAGTTCTTCAGCGTTGCTCATCAACAATCCCTCACATGGTGATATTCAAGACACTTTCGCCAACACGCCGCAGTTTATCGGTCGGCATTTGGCTGAACATCAGCGCAATTTCGATGAACCCCAGGTTGAGTGGGTTCGCCGCAAACTGGCGCAGATCTTCGGGCAGCGCGGTGAAATGTTTCCACGCCTCACGCATCCTGAGCAGTTCGCCGATCTTGCTGCTGCTCTCCAGAAAATAATCCATGTTCTTGCGAACGCCGTTCGCCAGCACCGTCAATTCGTGCATTGGCAAAGCCACTTCGCCCAACTCATACTGTTCGAGCTGCGCCGGCGTCATGCCGCTCAGCGCCGCCAAATCCGCCACGCTCAGCCCCAGCTCCTCGCGCGCTTGCCGCAGCAATGCGCCAATCAAGCGGTCGCGCAGCGCCAGATACTCGCGTTGCGCGGCGGCGGGATCGTCGCGACTCGACTGGAGCGTGTGCATCCCCCAGAAATGGCTGACGGGCACATCCAGATAGTAGGCCAGCAGCTCAAGCTGCGGCAGCGACGGCGTGGACTCCCCGAACTCCCACTGCTCGATCTGCTCTGGCGCAACGCGCAGCATCTGCGCACAATCCGCCGGGGTGCGCCCCGCGTTGACCCGCGCATCCCGAATCAACACGCCGACCATTTTGGCGCGAATGCGATACGACTCACCGTAGTCAATCGGTCGGTCCGCAGCCGCTTCGCCTGCCGCATCTTCGGCGCGCGCGCTTTTCAGCCGGGCCGAAATATCTTTGAAATCCGCCATCATGATCCTCCGCATGACGCGGTGTCGGGGCACCACGCCGTTGAGCAACTGGTTCAATCATACAGAATTTCCTGGGGATAGACAATTTACCGTTAGAATATCACAACCTCGCCCAAGCCCGTGAGCAAGACTTTAACAATAATGTGGTTCCCAAACACAAAGATAACCAGCGATGGTGTACAATATTGGCGTGGAGTGTATGCTGAAGCGAAATGTGTAAATCAATGGTAGAAACACATCGCACACCGCAAGCGACCTGGGTAGAGGTGGCCAACCAACTGACGTTGGAACTGGGCACCCTTCTCAACTTAGATGCATTGTTGAAAAAATTAGCCCAACGCCTGACCGAACTGGCAGGTGCCGAACGTGCCCTGGTCTTGACTGCCGACAGCGAAAATGAGACGTTGAATTTGGGGGCCATCACCGGCACCCAAATCCTCGACGCACGGGGCCGCCCCAAGCATATTTTCTTTCCGACCCATAACCAGGGCGACGACCCGATCATCGCGCGCTGGCTGCGGGGGGAGGTGTACCCGGTCGCCAACGGGGATCTTGCGCGGGCTTCGACGCTGGCGAGTCTGGCGCAAGCCGCCGAACTGACCGTGTTTTTCAGCGTCCCGCTGCTGATCGAGCACGATCTGATCGGCGTATTTTGTCTGGACAACCCCAGCAGCCACGCGCAAATCCAACCAGACAAACAAACGCTCCTCAGCGCGCTCGCGCCAACCATCGCTGTGATTCTACGCAATGCCGTCCAGCACAGCCAAACCACCCGTGAACTTGACGACAAAGTCAACGAGCTGCACCGCCTGCGCCAGATCGACCGCGAACTGAGCGACACGATCAAGCTGCGGCATGTCTTTGATGTCACGTTGGACTGGGCGATGCGCATCACAAATGCGGAAGCGGCGTCGCTGGCACTCTACGAGCAGGATACTGACGAGCTGCGCTTCGCGCTCGAACTGGGCTACCCGCCGCCGAACGACCAAATCGCGCTGCTGCGCTCCACCTACGGCGGTGGCATCGCGCATCGGGTCGCGCGCTCCGGTCGCCCAGAAGTCATCCCCGATGTGAGCACCGACACCGATTACGTCGCCATCTCCAACGCGATGCATTCGCATATGTCGGTGCCAGTGATGCGTGAAGATCGCGTGATTGCGGTGATCACGGTCGAAAGCCGCCGCTTCAACGCCTTCACCGACGCGCACCTCGACTTCGTTGAAAAACTGTCCGCGCGGGCTGGGGTCGCCATCGACAATGCCCGGTTGTTCAGCGAAACCGCGCGCGAACGCGAAAAGCTGTCGCACATCCTCGGCAGCATCGCCGATATTGTCATGGTCACCGGGCAGGATGACCGCCTCATTCTCATCAACCAATCGGCGTTGGCAGCGCTGTATCTGTACCCTGAGCGAAGCTACATCGGCCAATTGTTCCCTGAAGTGTTCGATGATACCCCGCTGGTGAGCGCATTTCATCATGCCAAAGTGATGGGCCAAACGATGGTCGAAGAGGTGATACTGCCCAACAAACGCACCTACCACGCCAACTTCTCCTACAACGAAAAAATTGGCTGGCTGATTGTGATGCATGACATCACCCCGCTCAAGGAAACCGACCAGCTCAAAAACGAATTGGTCGCCACCGTCTCGCACGATCTCAAGCAGCCGCTGAGCGTGATGAACGGCTACATTGAGCTGCTGCAAATGAACCAGAAGATCAACCCGCTGGGTGATAACTACATTCGCATGATTCAGCGCTCGATTCAGAATATGCAGCACCTCATCGATGATCTGCTGGACATGGCCAAGCTGGAAACCGGCGTGCAGATCGAGGTCGAAGCGGTGTCCATCAAGCAGGTGATTGAGGAATGCCTCGAAAATGTCCGTCAGGTGGCCGAAGCCAAAGAGATGCGCATGGATGTCGAGCTGCCCGACGATTTACCGCGCATCGCCGGGGATTTCAAGCGCCTACTGCAGATCTTCAATAATCTGGTGGGCAACGCGGTGAAATACACCCAACCAGAAGGGCACATCATCGCCAAAGCCGAGCGAACCACCCACAGCGCGGTGCAAATCACGGTGCAGGATAACGGCATCGGCATTAGCCCAGAAGATCAAGCCCACATTTTCGAC
Organism: Chloroflexota bacterium; assembly: GCA_010092805.1. Lineage (GTDB taxonomy): Bacteria > Chloroflexota > Anaerolineae > Aggregatilineales > Phototrophicaceae > Flexifilum. The sequence continues at coordinate 11,183 of JAADYY010000493.1, forward strand.
CGCTTCTACCGGGTGCGCCGCGCCGAAACCGATACCATCGAAGGTACGGGGTTGGGGCTGGCTATCGTCAAGCGGCTGGTCGAAATGCACAAGGGGCAAATCGGGATCGAGAGCCGGCTGGGGGAAGGCTCCAAGTTCATCGTCACGCTGCCCGTCTTCCCAGATGTTGACCCACGACAAACCCAATCGCTGCCCCCAGCCCCCCCCGACGGCGATTCGGATTACTAAGCGCCCGAAGTCGTTTTTTGTTGGGAATCGCTGAGTAATACTACGGATTAACTAAGCTGCGACCTCATGCCGCCGGTTCGCTTTGATCCGTGCTGTTGGGTTGTGGCTGTCCAGCCCGCCCTACGGACGCCAGTCC
>JAADYY010000494.1 GCA_010092805.1 Chloroflexota bacterium
AGCCAGGAACCGCATGTGCCGCAGCGCGTGATCGAGAAGCTGCGCCGCGAGCTGGTGGTGTCGCCGCTGCCGCACGAAGTCTTCGTGCTGGAGGGTTGCAAACGCGATTTCTTCACCGAACCACCGCAGCCAGATGGGAACACACCGGGGGCGCGTGTACTGAAGCGGATCCTGGCGTTCATGGAGAAGCATCTCGGCACCCCGCGACCGCCAGCGGCCCAACAGATCTACTAACATCTGATGGGCCGCGACAAGGACAACCGCACGGAGCGCGTCTGTGAGGTGCGGCAGTTAGGGCGGGTCGCATACGGTGACGCCTGGGACGTGCAAAATCAATTGGCAGAAGCGCGGGGTCAGGGCGGCGTCGATACGCTGCTGCTGCTGGAACACCCGCCGACATATACACTCGGCTCGTCCGGCGATGCGAAGCATCTGCTGCTGACTCCGGCTCAGCTCGCTGCACATGGCATCCCTGTGCAGCGGGTGGATCGCGGCGGCGACATCACCTATCACGGGCCGGGGCAGCGCGTCGGCTACCCGATCATGCAGCTTGAGCGGTCGGCGGGGCGCGGCGGCTTGCGCACCGACGTGATCGGCTACATTCGCAAACTGGAGCAGGTGATCATCCAGACGATCCGCAGCTACGGGATCAGCGGGCACGCGATCCCCGGCCTGACGGGGGTGTGGGTGGCGACTCCGCGCGGGCCGGAAAAGATCGCCGCGATTGGCGTGAAGATCAACGTCAAAGCGGTGACGAAACACGGCTTTGCGCTCAACATCAACACGGATCTGAGCGCTTTTGACGGGATCATCCCGTGCGGCATCAGCGATAAAGGTGTCACAAGTCTGGCGGCGCTGCTGGGCAAGCCGGTTGATGAGGCCGAAGTCACCGGGCGGCTGATCGCGGCGTTTGGGGCGATCTTCAACCGCACCATGATCACCCGCGCTGAGTGAGCGCTGAGAACACTATCCTGAAAAGGAAACCACACGATGTCAACTCATCCGCTGGACGACCCGCGCATTCTGGCCGGGCTGTTTTACCCGCGCAGCGCCCGCGCCAACGAGAATCTGCCGCCGGGCGCGCGTGATGGGACGGTCACTATCGCCGCCGATGTGGTGATCGGCTATCGGTGGTTTCCGCTCAAGCCAGAAGCGCCGGTGATCCTGTTTTTTCACGGCAACGGCGAAGTTGCGGCGGATTACAGCACGGTTGCGCCGCTGTATCACAACATTGGCGTGTCGCTGCTGGTCGTCGATTATCGCGGCTACGGCTGGAGCACGGGGTTTCCGCTGGTGAGCGCGCTGCTCACCGACGCCGAAAAGATCGCCGCTGCGCTCCCGCAAATCCTCGGCGACGCGCCCGCCGACAAGCCCGTCTACGTGATGGGCCGCTCGCTGGGCAGCGCCCCCGCCATCCACCTGGCGTATACTTACCCGGAGCGCTTTCGCGGCCTGATCATCGACAGCGGCTTTGCGGAAACGCCGTCGCTGTTCAAGCGTCTGGGCATCGACACCACCGGGCTGAACATCGACGAAAGTCCCATCGGCAACGCTCGCAAGATCGCCAGCATCGACCTGCCGCTGCTGATCATTCACGGCGAGCGCGACCTGCTGCTGCCGCTGAGCAATGCGCAGCAGTTGTTCGACGCCGCGCCGTCAACTCAGAAACGCCTGCTCGTGATTCGCGGCGCGGGCCATAACAATCTGCTGGTGTACGGCTCCGGCGATTACTTCCTGGCGCTGGCCGGGTTCACGCAGCGCTGATCATCTTTAGGACGGCGGCTTGATGCCGCCCCGGAAGATTTGCACCGCGTAGTTGATGATCTCGTCCATGCGGTGCGGCAGATTCAGCACGGTTTTGGTTTCCGTCAAGCCCAGCAAGCCGATCATTGCCGACGAGATAATCGGGTTCGGCAAATCGGGGTGGATGTCGCCGTCGTGTTTGGCTTCATCGATGTGCCGGTCGAACTCCTCGCCCATCTGCTTGAACAGCGCGGCGATTTCCGGTTCATTGACGAATGCATGGAGCACTTCTTCGCGCGCCAGCGCCAGCGGAAAGCCATCTGCTGCGTAGTCGGTCTCCATCATGTAGCGCATCGTCGCTTCTAGACGATCAATGGCGCGCCCTTCCAGGCCGTGCATGAATGCCATGACGTTGTGGAACGACCGTTTGAGCGCGTGCCGCACCACATCCTCTTTGCTGCGGAAATGCTGGTACAGCGTCGTCTTCGAAATGCCCACCTCGGCGGCGATGGCATCCATGCTCAGGTTGGCGAACCCGTCCTCAATGATGATGTGGGACGCCGCTTGCAAAATCAGTTGTTCGCGAACTTCCAGCTTTTTCTCTTTGCGCGATGGCATCGGTCACCTCTGCTGGATTTGGCTGCGCCGCTGGGCGACACCGCCGTTCAATCCTGAATAACCTCGTTCATATTATACGGCGGATCGGCTTGAGTCCACCCAATTTTCGTCGCCCGGATGATTTTTATTGCGCATCCGGGCGATGCTCATCACGAACTCATCCAAAAATGGACAA
>JAADYY010000007.1 GCA_010092805.1 Chloroflexota bacterium
ACACAAACGCTATGACCATCTGTTCCATTGTTCGTTATAGCTCCTTAATCTAACTCTTGCTATAGTTTAATGTTGCAGATGTAATTTTTTGCGTGCCATGCGGCAGTGCAAGCCATAACTAACCTTCTGTCGAGTTGTGATTAGGGGATACGTGAGCAGATGAAGATCCGTAACACGTTAGGGTTGATCGTGCTGGCGGTCGTGAGCCTGTTGGCGCTGGTGTTCAGTGCTGTCAGCGCGCAGGACGCCGACACCGGGTCGTTGGCTTTCCGCGCCAACGGCGAAGATTTCGTGCGCGCCGGGTTCGTCTCGAAGGACGGCTGGGCCATCAGTTTCGAGAATGTGTTCGTCCATCTGGCTGAAATCCGCGCTTACCAAACCACCCCACCCTACAACCCGGACAACGGCGAACTGACCCGCAGCAGCGCGATGATTGGCCTGCCCGGTACCTACACCGTCGATCTGGCGGCGGGAGACGAAAACGCCGAGACGTTGTTCGTGGGTGACGTGGCCGACGCCCCGGCAGGTTTCTTCAACGCGCTGGCGTGGACGATGACCCCCGCCGCTGAGGGTGATGCCGCTGGCTACTCGCTGGTGATTGCCGGCACAGCCACCCGTGACGATGCCACCATCGACTTCACGATCCGCGTGGCGGAAGAATACAACTACACCTGCGGCGCGTTCATTGGCGATGAGCGCAAGGGCATCGTTCAGGCAGGCGAGACCGCCGATGTGGAACTGACCTTCCACTTCGATCACATCTTCGGCGACGCTGAGCTACCCGCCGACGACGGCCTGAACACGAGCGCGCCCGGTTTCGATCCGTTTGCGGCGCTGGCGGAAGATGGTATCGTTGATGTGGCATTGGTCGGGCTGGCCGACGTGATGCCCGAAGCCGACTACCAACTGTTGGTCGACATTTTGCCAACGCTGGGCCACACGGGCGAGGGCCACTGCTACGAATCGTAGCTGGCCGGCGGCACGCGGCAGCTCAGCCACAACATCTGAGCACGGGATATTCGAAAGGACAGGGTACCGGGGTCGGGCACGCCTATGCACAGATGGCGGCCTCTCCCCGGCTTTCACGATCATGCGTAACTTACTCATCTTGATCACCGTTCTGGTTATCCTGCCGCTGACCGCCAGCGGCACCGCGCGGGCGCATGGTGTCATCATCGAACACCGCATTGACCCGGCGACGGGTGCCATCACACTATCCGCTGCCTTTGATACAGGCGAAGTGATGTCCGCGGCACAGGTGGCCGTGTTTGCACCCAACGATCTCGCCACCCCCTGGCTCACAGGCGTTTGTGATGAGAATGGCGTCTTCACCTTCACGCCGGACTACACCATCGAGGGCAGTTGGGATATTCAGGTGCGCAAAGCCGGGCACGGCGGCCTGATCAATGTTCAGCTCGACGAGTCGATGGCCCCGGTGGCCGGGCCGAGCGAACCGGTCGCAGATGCCGCTGCTGCGCAGTCCGCCGAGTCGCTCCCCAGTACGCTGACCAGCGACGCTGCACAGATCCGGATTGCGGGCAGCGCCCAGATCGTCATCGAGGGTGATCTGCTGATCACGGTCGATGAGGCAAGTCTGGGGCAGATCGGTACGACGACCGCCGCCGCCGCCGTCACGCCAACCACACCGCCCGCCGCGATCTCTGGAGGCTTTACAACCCAGCAGATCGCACTGATGTCCGTGAGCATCATCTGGGGATTCGTCGGCACAGCAGCTTTCTTCACGTCGCGCCGCCAAATCCGCCGACTGCGATCCCAAGCGGGCGGCACCAACGCGAACAAACCGGTAACCGAGTCTTCAGCAGGTGATGCCTGATGCATATCCCCGACGGAATTCTTCCACCAACCGCCGCGGCGGTGGGCTATGTAGTCACAGGCGCGATGACCTGGTACTCGCTGCGGCAGATCCGCAAACTGCCCGACCCTGAAGCCGGTGTCCCAAAAGCGGCCCTGCTGACGGCGGCCTTCTTCGTCGCCTCATGGATTCACATTCCTGTGCCGCCCACGAGCGTGCATCTGGTGCTCAATGGGCTGTTGGGTGTGCTGCTGGGCTGGTATGCTTTCCCGGCAATTGTGGTTGGGTTGTTTCTACAAGCGGTGATGTTCCAGCACGGCGGCCTGACAACCCTCGGCGTCAACGCCGCGATCATGGGCCTGCCCGCCCTGTTGGGCTATGGGCTGTTCCAACTGCGCCGCCCACTCAAACTGAATCAACGCTGGACAGGTGTGCTGGCCTTCTTCGGCGGGGCCGCTGGCCTGGGGATGGGGGCGCTGTTGGCCTTCGCGATTCTGATCGCGACGATCCCCGGCTACGTCGATGCCGAGGCGGAGCGCGCCGCCATTGGTGCGCTCACGATTGCGCATGTACCGGTCATGCTGATCGAGGGTGCGTTCACCGCGCTGATCGTGCTGTTCCTACTGCGTGTGCAGCCAGCGATGGTATCCACCGCATGAGTCTTAAAATCGATACTTACACACATCTCGGCTCGCCGCTGCACCGCGCCGAAACCCGCGCGAAGATCATTGTCTTCATGGCGGTGATCTTCGCGTTCGCCCTCGTCCGCGATCTGGCGTTGGTGCCGTTCATGCTGGCGGTCACAGCCGCTACGTATGCGGTGTCGCGGCTGCCGCTGCGCTACCTGATCGGGCGGCTGCGCTATCCGGGTATGTTCGTGTTGGTGCTGGCGATCTTTCTGCCGCTGTTCGCCGGGCAAACGGTGCTGGTGCAGATTGGGCCGCTGGCCGTGCGCGAAGAGGGTCTGATCTTGATGCTGGTGACAGTCGGGCGCTTCATCAGCATTGTGACGATGGCGCTGATTCTGCTGGGCACTACCCCGCTGCTGGAGCTGATCGACGCGCTGCGGCGGCTGGGCGTCCCGGCGCTGCTGGCGGACATGACGCTGCTCACTTTCCGCTATCTCTTCGAGATCAGCGACGCGCTGCTGCGGATGCGCCGGGCGATGCGGCTGCGCGGCTTTGAACTGACCCGACTCGACGGTCATACCCTGCGGCGCATGACCGCACTGATCGGCAGCATTCTCATTCGCAGCTACGAACAGGCAGATCGCGTGTACAAGGCGATGCGCTTGCGCGGCTATGGCGCACGCCCAACGGACGAAGCGGTCGGGACAGGAGCAGCAGGCGTGGAATCGATGACGGCAGTGCAAGCAAATGGCGCAGGCCAGGCGGCGGTCGCGTTCGCTGAGGTGGAATTCGCCTACCCGGATGGGCATGTCGTGCTCAGCGGCGTCGATTTTCGTGTCGCGCGCGGTGAGCGAGTCGGCTTGATCGGGCCGAACGGTGCGGGCAAAACCTCGCTGTTCATGCTGCTGTGCGGCATTCACACCCCGAGCGCTGGATCGATCACGCTGTTTGGCGAAACGGTCAAGCCGGGCGGCTTCCGCCCCGAAATTGGGCTAGTGTTCCAGAACCCGGATGATCAGTTGTTCTCGCCGACAGTCGCCGATGACATCGCATTTGGGCCGCAGAACATGAAGCTGCCCCCGGACGAGATCGCGCGGCGCGTCGAGGAAGCGTTGGCGCTCACGGGTACATCCGACCTGCGTGACCGCCCGCCGCACCATCTTTCTGGCGGCGAAAAGCGTATGGTCTCGATTGCCAGTGTGCTGGCGATGCGCCCGGAACTGATGATCTACGATGAGCCAGACGCCAACCTCGATATTCGCGCCCGGCGGCGGCTGATTCGGTTTTTGCAGGACGGCCAGCAGACGCTGATCATGGCGTCGCACGACCTCGAAATGGTCATTGAGGTGTGCGACCGGGTGCTGCTGCTCGATGAGGGGCAGATTGTCGCGGACGGCCCGCCGCGCACGATTATGGGCGACGCGGCGGTCATGGAGGCGCATGGCCTCGAGATCCCGCACTCGTTGATCCCACACCATCACCTGGGCAGTGCGGGCCAGCAAGTCGCCAAGCCGCACAACGCATAGCTACGGCGGTTCCTCAGGCAACCGGCCCAAGCGCTGCGCAACCAGTGCTACGGATAGTAGCGGGTGCGCTGGTACTG
>JAADYY010000495.1 GCA_010092805.1 Chloroflexota bacterium
CGCAGATTGGCCGCGTTCACCGAATCGTCCGCGCCTTGATCGATCACTTTGACGATGCTCTCCGGCCCGACCAGGCTCAAAGTTGCCTGGAGACCACCCGTTCCCCAACCGCGCGCAATCGGGAGTTCACGGCTGGCGTACGGCACCTGATAGCCCGGCACCGCAATCGCTTTGAGCATCCGGCGGCGCAATTCACGTTTCGCAAACGAGTCGAGAAACGCAAAGCTGTAACCCTGGGGTTGGGCGGCCAGCGATGCTAATGTCATGACTTGACCTCTTCTGGCTGCGGCGCTGCTTGCTTCTTCGGGCCACCGTAGAAGGTCTCGATCACCTTGCGCAGCGAGTCGAGGTGGCTGGCGAACGTCACGTAATGGGGCAGCTTGAAGTGAATGCAGAAGCCCGACGATTCGACCGGCTCGGTGTGATACAGGACGAAATCCTCCGTGTGGGCTGGGTGCGCGTTGGCGGAGTTCATCTCCATATCCAGCATTGACCCGGCAATCGTCTTGACTTCATTCCAGCCCATCGTCGCGGCGAAACCGAGTTCAAATTGATGACCGCTGCTCGCGCCGAACTGGGTGACAACTTCCGCCTGGCTCACGCGGGCGCGCCCGGCACTGAACACCGCACCCGTGACCGGGTGCTTGACTTCGACCTCGGCGTAAGCCAGCCGCAGTTCGTTGACCGTCGGGTGAATGAGACCATAGCCGCGCATACTCGCGTAGCCAAGCGCCAGCACACCTCCGGTATCGGCGCGGGCGAGCGCTTGCAATCGATGCGCGCGCGGCCCCGGAAACGCTACCGCATCGCGGGTCACGTCGGGGATGTCGGCGGCCTCAACCGGATCTTGAGCCGGCAGTTCGGCCATCAAACCCTGATCGCGCTGCCAGTCGGTGACTGGCGGATAGGTGCGCGGCGCGGGTTCCTCCGCGATGTCCATTTCTTCTTCGCCCGAAACATTCGTTTCATCGAGCAGCCCCACATTCAAAATGTGGTGACTGTAATCGAGCGTTGGGCCGAGGATCTGCCCACCAGGGATGTCTTTGAACGCCGCCGAAATCCGACGCACGGTCAACAGTTGCTCCTGCGAGACAGGTTCAGCATACGCGATGCGCGGTTGAGTCGTGCGGTAAGCGCGCAGCAGCAGCACCGCCTCGTAGAGATCGCCGCCGCTTTGTGCCAACGCCAGCGCTGCCAATTCTGGCGCATACACCGATCCCTCGGCCATCACCCGGTCGACGAGATAGGGCATATTCTCGCGGATCGACTCTACAAACTCGCGTGTGACCTTGCCGTTCAGCGCGTGAAACAGCTTTTCTGCCTGCTGAATGGCTTCTTCGCCACCTTTAGCCGCTACATAGCCCATATGCTGTGCTCCTCAAGTTACAAATCGATCCGGGTGCTGCGCGGCAACCCGACAACTATCTGCCCGGCCAGCAGCACCACATCCCAGCCTAAAGGGTAACGGATGGCCGTCTGCCGCAGCGACCAGAACGCCTCTGGCAATCCGTCAATTGAGATGCGCCGCTCACCGTTGATGCCCGGCCCCGTCCAGCGCAGCGGATTCCCGGCGTTTAGTTGGCAACCGATAATGAGCGTCGCCGCCTGATCCGGGTAGAGCATTGTCCCAACATGCGCCTCGCGGATGTCCGCAAGTGCGGCATCGTCGATGGTTGGGTAGAAGTGATAAGTCGCACGCGCCACAGGCAAAGCGCGCGCTGAGGTTTGGGCGAGCTTTGCCACGAGATCCGTATCTGGCGTGTGGTAACTGGTTTCGAGATCGAGCAGCGCGTCGGCAATCGCCTGCGCACCATCCGCGAACGCCGCATCTGCGGGGAGCGGCAGTTCGTATGTGCGGCCTGGGTAGCTGAAGGCATTCATCAGGGCCAAAAACGTCTCGCGCCGCTCGGCCTCTGCGGGCGTATACGCCGGAAAGCTCATCAGAACGTCTCCATTTCGACGCGGGTTGATTCGACTTTTTGCAGTAGCTCGCGGTCGGCTTCGGTTTGAAGCTGTGCTTGTTCCGCAACAAAAGCCATGATCCGGTCGGTCTTGATCCCCGCTGTGATCGCCGCGTCCAGCAGCGCAATCGCCAGTGACTGCTCGAGATCGCGCCCCATACACAGCGCATACCCCTCAACCTCGCCGCCGATCCGCACATGTGCTTCGCTCACCAACACCTCGCCCAGGTGAAAAATCGTCCCCTGCGCGGTGTCGGTGTAGGGTAGCATCACCAGACCAGTCCGGTTGACGAGCACCGCAATCTCGCCGAGCGCTGGGATGAGTTCGTCGGCCAGCAGCTTGACCGGGTCGGCGGGCGCATGGGTGAGAATCGTCAGGTAATCACTTTGAGAGAACTGTGTCGCAGACACGCTATTGGCTCTTTCGTTCGCTGATTGAGTAGATTATGAAGCCGCCCACACATTTGGATGAACGACCGAGGCGCTATTATAGCGACGAAACACCTGCGAAACCCAGGCGAAAATGAATCATGGCGACGCAACATCAACAGCATATAAAACGATTGTTAAATTCTCTGATCTTCACGGGGTGCGGGCCGTCGAGCAAAGCTATTGGGAGTCGAAAAAGCCCCACCGCAGTGGGGCTGAGCCATGCAAAAAACGCTGAGATAATCAGCCCTTGACCGCGCCCAGGGTGAACCCGGCGATGAAGCGATCCAGAAACAGGTTGTAAATCAGCGCGACGGGGACTGCGACGATGATCCCCGCCGCCATGATCGATTGCCAGAAGAACACATCGCCGCGAATCAACTCGCTGGTCACGCCTGTGCTGATGACCTTCTGCGACGACGAGGTGATGAACGCCAGCGCGTAGATGAACTCATGCGTCGTCAGCGTGAAGGCGAAGACCACCACCGTGAGAACGCCGGGCATCGCCAGCGGGAACACCACCCGCAGAATCGCGCCGAAGCGGCTGTAGCCATCGACCATCGCCTGCTCCTCGACATCGTGCGGGATCGATTTCATGAAGCCCATCAGCAGCCAGGTACAGAATGGCACCGTAAACGTCGGGTAGATGACGATCAGCGACCAGATCGAGTCGCGCAGATCCAGGATTGAGACCACCCGCGACATGGGGATGAACAACAGCGTGGGCGGAATCAAATAGACCATGAAGATCAGGATGCCGAGTCGTTCGCCCCAGCGTCCTGTCAACCGAGCCAGGCTGTACGACGCCGGCACCGATAGCAGCAGCGTGATCAGCACAACCATGATCCCGACAAACAGACTGTTCACCAGAAACTGCGGGTAGTTGGTGCGGTTGAACAGCAGATCCAGGTTATCGAGTGTGGGCGGTTGGTTGAAGATAAACGGGTTGTTCGACGGAATGTACAGATCGGGACTGGTCTTGAACGTCGCGATCAGCATCCAGTAAAACGGGAACGCCGTGAAGATCACAAACAGCGTCACGATCAGGTAGGTCAGGCTGAGGTTACCTGCGCGCCGTGCGAGCATCAGTTCACCTCCGCGCGCGAAGCGACTCGCAGCATCAGCATTGCCACGCCCAGCAGCACCGGCAGCATAAAGACCGCGGTCGCCGCGCCTTCGGCCAGGTTACCGCCCTCGATGCCCCGGAAATAGGCCCAACTCGCCAGCACCTGCGTGCTGTTGATCGGGCCACCCTGCGTGAGCACGTAGATCACCGTCATGTCGGTGAACGTGAAGATCACACCAAAGATCAACGCCACTGCCAGAATGGGGCGGATCAGCGGCAGGGTGATTTGGCGATATTCACGCCAGAAACTCGCGCCATCGACCAGCACCGCGTCCTTCACATCTTTCGGGATCGAAGTCAGCCCGGCCATCAGAATCACGGTTGAGAGCGGCAGCATCCGCCACACATGCACCAGAATCACTGAGAGCATCGCCAATTCGGGTTCGCCCAACCAATACATATTCGGCGTATTCTTGATCAAGCCGTCCATGCCCAGCAAGCCAGTCTGCCGGAAGATCCAATCGATGGGGCTGTACACCGAATCGAGCATCCACAGCCAGCCAATCGCGCCGACGGCAATCGGTGTGGCCCAGGGCATCAGGATGATCAAGCGGACGATCCATTTGCCGGGGAAGTTGCGCGTCAGCGTCAGCGCGAGGATGTTGGCGAGAACAATCACCAGGCCCTGCGAGATGAAGGTGAACAGGAAATTATTCAGCAGCGCGCGCTGAAACACCGGGTCACCGAGCACCCGCTCGAACGTCGCCAGAGTCAGCCCATCGATATTGGGATTGCCAACGGTGATGTCGCTGAAGCTGAACAGGATCGCCATAATGAACGGAATCCCGACCAGCAGCAGGATGTAGGCGACGGCGGGCAGCAGCATCGCCGCGCCCAAGAAGCGCTCTCGGTCGAGCAAATATCCCCAGCGCGAGGTCGGCTGGGA
>JAADYY010000496.1 GCA_010092805.1 Chloroflexota bacterium
CCAGCCAACGCTTGCCGCCCGCCCACTTGAGCGGCGGCTTGAGCACCGCCGATTTTTCCGGTGCCGGATGGTTGGGTTGAGCCATGATCAGCTAGACGACCAGGCGGTCGTAGAGCAGTTCCTGGCTGAGTTCGGGCAGCACAGTTTCGGTGCTTTGCAGCGTCAGCGACGCCGCCGTGATCCCCAGCCGCATCGCCTCATCGACAGAGACCGCGTTGAGCAGCCCAAAGATCACCGCACTGGTGAAGGCATCGCCCGCGCCCGTCGCGTCGATCACCTGGGCGCGCGGCGCGCGGATGAACCCCGCCCCGTTGGCATCGGCGTAGGCGACGCCCTGATCGCCCATCGTCACGACGGCCAGCGTCGTCCCCAACCCGATCAGGTGGCGGGCCGCGCCCAGCGCGGAGTCGCGATCTTGCGCCAGGTCGGGCAGGCCGCACAGCGAGCGCGTTTCGGCGGCGTTGGGCGCGATCATGTAGAGTTGATTGAGGTAGGCGCACAGCCGCCCGGCCAGAGCTGGGGCGGTAGGGTCGGCGCAGATGCGCAAATCGTGTTTCGCGCACAGCTCGAAAATTGTGGTGAGCGCCTCGTCGGTCAGCGTCGCGTCGATCACGACCATCGCGGCTGCGGCGAACAGCGGTTCATGCCGCAGCAGATACTTGCGGTTGACGTAATCCATGATCTCGTAGTCGATCACGGCGACCTGCATCTCGCCGTCGGGCTTGAGCAGCGTCACATGACCGGCGGTGTGCCCCGCTGTGACCACGCGCACATGCGAACAGTCGATGCCGTTGGTGCGGCAGCGGCGGATCACCCGGCGACCCGGCATATCGCGCCCGACGGCGGTCAGCAGCACCGTCTCGACTTCGAGCTGCGCCAGGTTTTCGGCGATGTTGCGCGCCACCCCGCCCACGCGGTTGCGCACATAGCCCGCGTTCGAGGCCCCCCACACCACCAAATCCGGCAGTTGCGCTTTGACATCGATGGCGGCAGACCCCACCACGAGTACGTATCCCTCGGTCATGCTGACATTTCCTCTACGTTGATCGCTGTTGGCAATACTGGCGCTTAGCGCTCCGCCAGCCAGATATGTAGGTAATGATCGCGGCGCGCTGTGATAATGCCCAGTTGGGTGGCCGGTTGGCCCACCGTGCGGGAGATTAAGCGCAGCCGCAGTTGCTCGACATCGGGCCGCCCAGCGGCATCCCACTCGGCGAGCACCTGCCGCAGCGTGATGAACGAATCCGCCCCTGCGAAACAGGTCACACCGCTGCCGTCGCCGCTGAGCCGGACGAAACAGGCGCTCCCCGGCGACACGAGCGCAAACCCTTGATCATACACGCCGTAGGGGTGGCGCTCCGGGTCGGCGACGGTGTAGAGCGCGAACGTCGTGTCTGCCGGCAGGTTGACGCTCAGGTAGGCCAGAAAGCCGCGTTGATAGGTGCTCGGCGTCATCGGGACGCCCAGATACTCCTCGACCGATTCTTCCGAGAGGAGCAGATGCATGGCCGCGCTGTCCAAATCACCGCTCTCCGAGATGAGATAGAGGGAGGTGCTGTCGACGCGCACTGGCAAAAACGGCCCGGCGGCGCTCCCACGCATGAGCACAAAGCCGCACGGGCGGTTATCGGTGCTCAGCAGCGAGTGATCTGGCTGCTTGACGAAGGCCGCGCTCACCTGCCCCGTCCGAATAGTGATCGGAGTCACGAGTATACCGCGTGGCTTCAACTGCCGCACCCAGCTCGCGGGCACGTCCCACACCGCCGCTGTGACGATGATGCGGTCGTAGGCGGCGCGTGGTTCGTAGCCGCGTGCGCCGTCGCCGGGCACCACCACGACTTCGCGCTCCCTGGCGCGAATCAGGTTATCTTCAGCCACCCGCGCCAGATCGCGATCCAGTTCGATGGTGGTCACGTGGCCGTTGGGGCCAACGATGTGCTGCATGAGCGCGGCGTTGTACCCCGTCCCCGTGCCAATCTCCAGGACATTTTGCCCCGGCTGCAAATTCAACTGCTCCAGCATGATCACCATCATGCTCGGTTGGCTCGACGAACTGATCACCAACCCGCCGGGGTCACGTTTGGTGGGCACAGCAGCGTCGGCGTAGACCTGTTCCGGCGGCAGATGCGGCAGAAAGTGTTGGCGCGGCACGGCCAGCAGCGCCGCCTCAATGCGAGGATCGCGGAGCACCCCAGTTTGTTTGAGATGATCGACCAGTGCTCGCGGTGTGGTCAGAACAGGCGGTTCCGACTCACGCGCCATACCAGGCCCGGCGTTTGCGCAGCGAGACGCCGGCTTCGGCGTCGCTGCGGCGGGTGGCGCGCACGCGGCCCTGCGAGTCGATGTGCACCTGGCCCGCCTGCTGCAGCCGCGCAAATTCCTCCGGCGTGATCACCGGGGCGGGTTCGCCGCCCAGCCGCTCCAACCGCTCGGCATAACCGGCATCGCCGCCGTCGTGATTGCTGGTTTCGTTGTCCCCTGGGTCGCTGCCGTTGACCGCCCCTGGATCGCTTGGCGGGGTGGGCTGATTGTTGTTCACTTCTGGGGTTTCGTTGTCGTTGCGTTGTTCACTCATAGCTCGTCTTCCTCACGCTCTTCTGAAACAATCCCGGTTTCCGCCATTAAATCATCCAGCGACACAGCGCTGCTCGCGTCCTGCGCATCGCCCAGCGCGATGCGCTGCCGGACTGCGTCACCGCAGACCAGACAGTGCGGGTCGCGCGCGATGTTGACCCAGACCGCACCGAACGGCGGCGTCACTTCCCCAGCGACGATCTCGATGGCCCGGTTGGCAAGGATCACGGTGTTGGCGGGCAGTGGCTGCTGCGCATCGGTGCCGCGCAGCAGCGCATTCAACGCTATGTCGGCCTGCGCCGACGCCACCCGCACCACATGCAGCCACAGGCCCGGTTCCGCCTCAAGCGTACCATCTGCGCCGATCATACCATAATCGAGTTCTGCGTTAGCCCCTTGATCGGTTAACGCTAGCCCTTCGCGCAGCTCCGCCGCCCAACACGCATAGCACGGCCCGTCATGCGGCTGAATGATCACCACGTCGCCGCCCTCGCCGCGCTCATAGACCCCGGCATACACCGCCGTCAGCCGCCGATCCAGGCAGGCTTGGTTGAGGACATACTTCGGCCCTTCGCCATCCACCCCGCTGATCACCAGATCGAGGTCGTCGAGCAGGTCGAGGTGATCTTCCAGCCGCCCCACCCGCGTCGTGATCTGCGCTTGCGGGTTGCGCCGCCCGATCAGCTCAGCGACCGCCTCAGCTTTTGGCCGCCCGATCAGCGCGCTGTCGGCCACATGGCGGACGACATTCGTCGCTTCGAGTACATCGTCATCAATGAGCGTGAAGTGGCCCACGCCGCTCATCGCCAGGCTGAGCGCGACAAAGCCGCCGCCCGACCCCAGCCCGATCACGCCGACGCGCTTGGCGGCCAGGTGCGCCAGGTTATCCTTGCCCAGCAGCCGTTCTACCCGATCCCAACTCATGCCGACTCCGATCCGTCTGTTGATCCATCCGTCGATCCGTCCGTCGATCCGGGCGATGCTTCGTCGTCGGGCGTCAGTTTGTTTTTCGTCGGCACGCTTGGCGGCACGGTGGGGTGATCGGCGGCGGCCTGTGCGCTGTGCGCCGCCGACTCAACCGACGCGGGCGCTTCCGGGCGTTTGAGTCCCAGCGCAGCCTCGATTCTGCGTACGTAATAGACCAGCGACTTCCCCGGCTCCCAGGGATGATCGACGGTGTCGGCGGCGTCCCAGCACTGCTTGAACACCGCATACATATCAGCGCCTGCTGGCATCCGCACAAACGGCCCGATGCGGGCGGTCGGTGCGTCGTGCGGGTAGTTGTACGGCGTGACGAGAATCAGCATTTTCTCCGACTGCATCCGCGCCGTCAAAAAGCAGATCTCCAGCGGCGGCTCGCCGTCGGCATCCCACAGCGTCATCGACGTGAACAGGCCGTCGGCTTGCAGCGCGGCCATTTCGCCATTGAAGCGCTGCTCGTTGATCAGGTGCCAGGGCTGCGGCGGCAGCGCGGGCAGTTGATCGTCCGGGTAGATGGCGGGGGCGATGGGCAGGAACACCCGCTGCTGGTCGTCAATGTACCAGAAATCGACACGCATAGCGGTGCCCACGCCGTCGGGCACCATCAGGTAGTTGACGGTGCCTGTGCCGCCCGGCCCGGTGGTGGACGGGTGGCCGAGCGTGACAATTGGCGCGAGCATGAAACCGCTGTTGGCCTCCGGGTCGTCCAGCCAGGTGAGCGCTGTCAGCAGGTCGCCGCCGCTGGGCTGGATCATGTAGCCGGGTTGTTTGTGCCAGTCGCCCAGATAGCGCAGCGGCACATCCCACTTCGCCCCGGCGCTGCCGCTGAACGCGCTGCGCAGCCGCGCCCCCACACCGCGCCGTTCGCGCTGCAGGTGCCAGTTTTCTTGCAACCACCAGATCAATTCGTCCTGGCGGGCGTCGCCCTGCTGGAAGGTGTGCATTTGCCGCACGGCGCTTTCGTCCGGCGCGATGGTGTCCAGCACGTAGAGCGTCGGCACGGCGTTGGCGTGCGCGCCGTTGACCAGCAGCCCCACCAGCGCTTCGCCGGTTTCGTCGTCCAGGTGCGATTGCGTTGCTTTGCGCATATTATCGACGACACGCTGCGCCACCACGAGATTCGGGACGTTGCGCACGCCGCTTGGAAATCGAAACATCAGTGCTTACCTCCGGCGTCCTCTGGGCGGGCGCGGCG
>JAADYY010000008.1 GCA_010092805.1 Chloroflexota bacterium
GTCTGGCCCCCACTCTAACGCTGCGACGCGGGCCATTTGGTTGAGTGCAGCTTTCGAGGCGGAGTAAGCAACCGCACCCGGCCCCGGAGCCGGGACATTCTTCGAGCCGACGATAACCACCCGTCCGCCGCGCGGCGCGTGTTTCAGCAGGGGGTGTGCTTCGCGCAGCAGCACCAGATTCGCATCCAAATTGACGCGCATCACCCGATCCCAGCGCTCCAGATCGAGTTCGGCGATCTTGGCACTTTTCGGGAAGATCCCGGCGTTGAGCACCAGCATATCCAACCCACCGAAGCGGCGGACACTCGACTCCAGCGCATCGCGGAGCGCGTCTTCGCTGGTGATATCGCAAGCTAAGCCGAGGTAATCGCGGCGGTCGAAGAGGGTGCTGATCGCGTCGTTGATGTCCAGGCCGACGACGGCGGCACCGCGCGCCAACAGCGACTCAACACACGCTTTACCAATCCCGGATGCCGCGCCAGTCACAACAGCGACTTCGCCCGCAAAGATCGGCGGCTTGCCTTGACGCCGCAGCTTTGCCTGTTCCAGATCCCAGTATTCCATATCGAACAGGTCTTCTGGTGGCAGCGCTTCGTAGCCGCCCAGACGGTGCGCGCGCGTGATGATGTCGATGGTGTGGGTGTAGATGTCATGGGCAATGGCAGCGTCCTTGGCGGTGCGTCCAAGCGTTGCCATGCCAAACGCCGCATCGAGGATCACACGTGGGGCTGGGTCGAGCATCGTCAGCGGCGCGGCTGCGAGATCTTTATGCGCGGTGAAGTAAGCTTCGTAATCCGCCTTGAACGCAGCGACATCACGGCCCAACAGCGGCACACGCTTCGTCCTGATCACGTGATCAGGGGTGGCTGGGCCTTGCTGGCTGAGCGCGGCCACATCATCCCGCCGCGCGAAATTGAGAGTCGCGGGTGTGCTGTGGGTGGACATGATCATCGGGAAGCCTGCGACCTCCGACACTGCGCGCCGCAGTGCCGCCAACTCGCTGCGCAGCGGCTGATCGACACTTGGCACGCCAGGCCAGGCGATCTGCCAGGCGTCTTTCGATTGCAGATATTCCTCCGCCTGCGTCACCAGCGCGATCATGCGCTCGTAGGCGATTTTGGCTGTCTCACCGAACGAGAAAATCCCGTGTTTGAGCAGCACCATCCCAATCGTTTTGTCGGTTGCCTGCTGTGGGAAGATCTCGGCTACGTAGCGCGCCAGCTTGAACCCCGGCATCACATACGGGATGATCACGACTGTATCGCCGTAGATGTTCTTAACGTGATCCGCGCCGCCGGGCGTGTTGGTGACGGCGATGATTGCGTCAGCGTGGGTGTGATCGACAAATTTGTGTGGCAGCGCGGCGTGCAAAATCGCCTCGACGGATGGCGATGGCGCATCGGCGCGGGTCATGGCGCAGCGCAGCTCGTTGGCCATCTGCGGGTCGCTGAGCGTTTCGAGTTGGGCGAGTGCCAACAGCGGCACCATGCGCACCGGGGCGAATCCCGGCGCTTCGATGGTTTCGAGATCCCAGCCGCTGCCTTTGACATATAGCAGATCTTCCTCAACGCCGACGAGGTTGGTCTCGCGGATTTTGACGGAAGTGTTGCCGCCGCCATGCATCACCAACGCTGGTTCACGCCCCAACAGCCGCGATGTATAAACGCGCTGTTCCAGGTCACCGCTGAACTGCGCGGCTTCGCTATCGTCCCACAGACTGTTCATGGCACTCCATTGTTTTCGGTGGCGCTGCGGTTATTGGTTTCCATCAAAACAGGGCTGTCAAAACAGTGATGTGCTGCCTCCGCTGGCATTGTTACCGGGCGGTTCATCGGCTGCTTCGCTTGGACGAACGCGCTTCAGGACGACCATGCCAAGCGGCGGCACTGTCAGACTCAGACTTTGATCCCATGTATGCCAGGCGAGGAATTCAGTATGGACTCCGCCGCCGCTGCCGACATTGCTGCCACCGTAATGCGCGGAGTCACTGTTGATGATCTCGCGGTAGTAGCCCGGTTCTGGCACCCCGATGCGATAGTTGTAACGTGGCACCGGGGTGAAGTTCAGCGCCACAATGACGAAATCGCTGCGGTCAGTGGCAAAGCGGATGTACGTATAAACGCTTTGCTCCACATCATTCGGCTCGATCCACTGAAAGCCTTGTGGTGCCAAATCTTCCTCGGTCAGCGCAGGTTCCGTCTGATACAGTCGGTTGAGATCCCGCAGCCAGCGTTGCGCCCCCGCGTGTGTCGGGAAATGGAGCAGATCCCAATCGAGCGCACGAGTTTCACTCCATTCGCGCCACTGCCCAAATTCCTGCCCCATGAAGTTGAGCTTCTTGCCAGGGAATGTCATCTGGTAACCGTAGAGCAGGCGCAGTGTTGCGAACTGCTGCCACCAATCGCCAAACGCCTTGCTGATCAGCGACCCCTTGAGATGCACCACCTCATCGTGCGAGAGCGACAGCACGAAATTTTCAGTGTGAGCGTACCACATCGCAAAGGTGATCTTGCTATGTGACCAGCGGCGGTAGATGTGATCCACAGCGATGTAATCGAGCGTATCGTGCATCCAGCCCATATTCCACTTGAAGGTGAAGCCCAGCCCGCCAAGATAGGTGGGGCGTGAAACCATCGGCCACGAGGTGGACTCTTCGGCGATGGTCATGGTGCCAGGGAACTCGCGGTGGACGATCGCGTTAAACTCCGTGAGGAAGGCGATGGCTTCGAGATTCTCGCTGCCGCCATAGGCATTCGGTATCCATTGACCATCCTCCCGCGAGAAGTTAAGGTAAAGCATCGACGAGACGGCGTCCACTCGCAGCCCATCAAAGTGGTAGACCTGTAGCCAGAACAGCGCGTTGGAGATCAGAAAGTTGCGGACTTCATTGCGCCCGTAGTTGAAGATGTAGGTGCCCCAATCGGGGTGTTCTGCTTGGCGTGGATCTGCATGTTCGTAGAGGTGGGTGCCATCGAAGTAGCTGAGCGCGTGCCCATCTTTGGGGAAATGGGCCGGCACCCAATCGAGGATCACACCGATGCCGTTTTGATGGCACTGATCGACGAAATACATGAAATCTTTCGGCGAGCCGTAGCGGCTGGTGACTGCGAAGTAGCCCGTCGTCTGGTAGCCCCATGAGCCATCAAACGGATGCTCTGAAATCGGCATCAATTCCAGATGCGTGAAGCCCATCTCTTTCGCGTAGTCAACTAATGCATCGGCCAATTCGCGATAATTTAGCCAGTTACCTTCGGCATCGTGCCGCCACGACCCCAGGTGTACCTCATAAATCGACATCGGCTCACGTAGCAGATCGCGGGTGCGCCGCGCTTCCATCCAGGCTTGATCACCCCATGCGTAGCCGTCAAGATCCGCGACGACCGAGGCATTTTTGGGGCGCAGCTCCGAGTAGAACGCGTAAGGATCGCTTTTCTGGGCGTAATAGTTATTGAAGCGCGAGATGATGTCGTAACGATAAATCTGGCCTTCGGTGACGCCAGGGATAAACAGTTCCCAAATGCCCGCCGAGTCGTGGCGGCGCATGGGGTTCACAAACGGATTCCAGCCATTGAAGTCACCGATCACGCTGACACGCCGCGCATTGGGTGCCCACACCGCAAAGTGAACGCCCTGCACCCCGTCGATCTGACGGATGTGCGCGCCCAGCTTTTCGTAGCTGTGCAGGTCGCGGCCTTCGCTGAGTAGATGCAGATCATAATCGGTGATTTGGGGTCCGAACGCATAGGGATCGGCGAATGTGGTTGTTTCGCCGGAACCGAGCACCGCCTCATAGTGATAGCGGGGTACGGGCTGCGGCACCACGACCTCGAAGAAGCCCTCGCCGCGCACGCGGTTCATGGCATAGCGTGTGCCAGTATCGGTGAAAATAACGGTCAGCGCCTGCGCCATCGGCTGGAAGGCACGAATCGAGATGCCACCTGCGACGGGATGCGGGCCAAGGACGTCGAACGGTGAGCCGTGATCGCCCGCCAGCAATGCATCAATGGCTCCCGGTAAAATAGTCACCGTCATCGTCAACACCTAACTGGTTAAGCCAGAACGCGCCACGAGCCGCCTCCGGCATGATTACACATTGTCGGTCAATAAGCCGATTATAGGGTGAAGGATGCGCCGTTGCAAATTCATCA
>JAADYY010000497.1 GCA_010092805.1 Chloroflexota bacterium
GCGCCGAGTTCGCGCTCGGCGGCCTTGACGATCTTGTTGTGGACGCGCGCGACCTCTTTATCGGTGAGGGTACGCTCATCCGTCTGGTACGTCAAGCTGTAGGCGAGACTCTTCGACCCCGCCGGGATCGGGTCGCCGTGATACACATCGAACAGCCGCACATTTTTGAGCAGATCACCGCCTGTCTTGACGATCACCGCTTCGACTTCGGCAGCAGAGGTTTCCTCTTTAACGATCAACGCCATGTCCTGGAGCACCGGCGGTGTGACGGGCGTCGGGCGCACGTGATAGAGTGTCTGCGCCTTGTCCAGCAGCGCGTCCAGGTCGAATTCGGCGACCATCACGGGCGGCTCACCGAGCGCGAACTGCTCCGCCACCAGCGGATGCAGCTCGCCGAAGGTGCCGACACTCACCCCATCGATCAGCAGGTCGGCGGAGCGGCCCGGATGGAACGCCTTATGTTGGCTGCGGCGGTAGCTGATGCCGCTGATGTGCAGCCCATCTATCAGGCGCTCCACAACCCCCTTGAGATCGTAGAAATCGACGACTTCCGCGCCGTTCGGGTTCATCCACCCATGCACCGCGCGCTGCCCGATCATCAGCAGGCCGAGGCGGCGCGGTTCATCGGGCAGCAGGTCAGCGCCCTTGAGGTACACATTGCCGATCTCGAAGACCTGCTGGCGGGCGGTGTAGCGGGTGTTGGCCGCCGCCGCGTCAAGCATGTTGACGAGCAGCGTCCGGCGCATCGTCGTTTTGTCCGCTGCGATGGGGTTGAGCAGCGTAATCGGCTCGACCTGTGGCAGCGACGACTCCGCGCCTGCTGGCGTGAGCAGCGCTTCACGCTCTGGTGTGGTGAAGCGGTAGCTGATGTTTTCGCGCAGCCCCAGCGCCACCAGCAAATCACGGGTTTGTTCTTCCAGCACCAGTTCGGCGTTGTGGCGCTGCGGTGGCATCTCGTCGGCGATGATCGTGGTGGGCATGGTGTCGTAGCCGTAGATGCGCGCAATCTCTTCGATGAGATCCGCCTGCCCGATGATCTCAGTACCGATGTCGGTGCGGTAATCGGGCACGCCCACATGCAGCGTATCGTCCTCGATCTCGACATCGAAGCCGCTGCGCAGCAGCAGTTTGGCCGCCGTCTCGACGGTGAACGTAACCCCCGTCAGCCGCTCGATCTCGCTGATGGGCAGATCGACGCGCACGGTTTCCGGCGGCAGCGGGTACTCGTCGATGATCCCCTGCGCGATAGTGCCGCCGCCCGTCTGCCGCATCAATTCGATGCCGCGCTGCACCCCCAGGATCGCCTGGCTGGGATGCACCCCACGACTGAAGCGCAGCCCGGCGTCGGTGTTGACTTTCTGCGACTGCATGGTGCGGCGGATGTTGATGAAGTTCCAGTTCGCCGCTTCCAGCAGGACGTTGGTCGTCGCCTCGCTGATCTCCGTCTCGGCACCGCCGATGATCCCGCCGAGGCTCAGCACGCCCGCAGTGTCCGTCACCAGAATATTGTGATCTTCCAGCGTCCGCTTGACCTCATCGAGCGTTTCGAGCGTCTCATTCGGTTCCGGCAGCCGCGTGATGATCGTCGGCGGCTGATCACCAGCGCGGGCGACCAGCTTATCGTAATCGAAGGCGTGCAGCGGCTGCCCGATCTCGAAGGTGATATAGTTGGTCACATCGACGATGTTGTTGATCGGGCGCTGCCCCACCAGCTTGAGCCGCTGCTGCATCCATTCCGGCGACGGCTGGATCGTGACATCACGCAGCAGCGCCAGCGTGAAGCGCGGGTTCAGTTCCGGTTCGCGGATCTCGATGCGCACTTGCCCGGTGATCGCCGGGCCTGCCGCCACATAATCGAACGACGGCGGGCGCAAGTCGGTATCCAGCAGCGCTGCGACCTCACGGGCGACGCCGTAGATGCTGTAGGCGCGGCCCAGGTTCGGCGTCAGTTCAATGTCGAGCACCACATCGCCGAATACATCCTGCGCTGGAGTCCCCGGCGCGTAGCCCAGATCGTCATGCAGCAGAATGACCCCCTCGTGCTCCTCAGAGATGCCCAACTCTTTCTCCGAGCAGACCATGCTGCGGTTGGGGATGCCACGCAGCTTCTTCTCCTTGAGGATCATCCGCTGCGGTTCGTCGCTGTGCCCGTCCCAGACCTCCGCGCCCTCGGTGGCGAGCACCGTCCACAGCGGCGCAGCGAGCGGCCCCTGATCGCGATACGGAAACAGGTTCGGCGCGCCCGTCACGCACTGTTCGAGGTCCGCGCCGCCGTAATCGACCAGCGCCAACGACAGCCGATCCGCGTCCGGGTGCGCTTTGACCTCACGCACCGCGCCCAGCAGGATCTTTTCGCGATCCCAGACCAGATGATCCGAGGCGGGCCACTCGACGCCCTCGACGATGCCCTGTGGCACCCCGATATAGATGATCGCATCGACTTCCAGCCCAGCCAGCGTCAACTGCTCCGCGAGCACCTCCACCGGCACATTGATGTCGACGTAGTCCTTCAGCCATGAAATGGGGACACGCATTCGTTTACTTCTCCCTTCACCTATCTACATCCACCTATCTACATCTGCCAGCCGGCTAGAACTGCTCAAGGAAGCGCTGATCATTGGCCCAGAAGGCACGGATGTCCTTGATGTTGTGCATCAACATCGTCATGCGCTCCGGCCCCAGCCCGAAGGCGAAGCCGCTCCATTCCGCCGGGTCGTAGCCGCCGTTGCGTAAAACAGTCGGGTGCATCATCCCGCACCCGGCGATCTCCAGCCAGCCGGTGCCTTTGGTCAGCCGCTTGTCGGAACTCTGCACATCGACTTCCATGCTCGGCTCGGTGAACGGGAAGTACGACGCCCGGAACCGCACTTTGACATCGCTGCCGTAGATGCGCCGTGCGAATTCAGCGATGGTGCCTTTCAGATCAGTCAGGCGGATTTTGCGCCCGACGGCCACCCCCTCCACCTGATTGAACTGAATCTCGCTGCGTGCCGAGATCTGCTCGTAGCGATAGCACATCCCCGGCAAAATCACCCGGATCGGTTGGGTGCCGTTGTTGCCCAACGCCCGCATCGCACGGATCTGCCCTGGCGAGGTGTGCGTCCGCAAAATGACGTTCGGCGCGGTGGTGTAGAACGTGTCCCACATATCACGCGCCGGGTGATGTGGCGGGATGTTCAGCATCGTGAAGTTGGTCTCGTCATCCTCCACATCGCGGCTGCGGAACACCTGGAAGCCCATCTCCGCCCACACATCCGCGATCATCCGCAGCGTCTGCGTCGAGGGGTGCAGCCCCCC
>JAADYY010000498.1 GCA_010092805.1 Chloroflexota bacterium
GCGGTCAGCGCGCAGACAGATCGCCTGCGGATGGGCATCACTGGCGATGAATCGACCATCAATCCATTCACCTACGTCACCGGCAGCCCCGGCTGGAATATGCTGCTGCTGCAATACGACACACTCTACCAGCTTGACAGCGACGGTGTGCCGCAGCCCTGGCTGGTGGACTCCCTGGCGCTGAGCGACGATGGCCTGACCGCCACGCTGGATCTGCGCGAGGACGTGACCTGGCATGATGGCGAAGCTTTCACCGCCGAAGATGTGGTGTTCACCGTCAACTACTTCAAAGAATTCACGACGGCTGGGCGCTTCACGCGGGCACTGCGCCCAATCCTGGCCGCCGAAGCGACTGGCGATTTCCAGGTGACGATGACGCTGGCCGACCTGGCCCCGTCGCTTGAGCTGGGCGTTTTCTCCGATGTCCCCATGATGCCTGAGCACATCTGGGCGGACATTGACCCCACCGATGAGTCTGGGTTTGATATTTCGGTCAACACCGGCACCGGGCCGTACCAGTTGGTCGAATACCAGCCGGATCAGTTCTACCGCTTTGAAGCCTACGCCGATTACTGGGCTGGGGCACCGTCGGTCGGGGAGTTGGTCTTCATCCGCTATGCCGATGTGACTGGCGCGCTCGCCGCCCTGCAAGCCAATGAAGTCGATATGCTCGTCCCGTCGATCCCGCCGGAGCAGGCCGATTTTCTGGGGATGACGCCAGACATCGCCATCGAGCAGGGGCCGCTCTTCACCACCCAGATGGTCATCTACGACATGACGCGCGCGCCGTTCGACATCCCCGAAGTGCGCCAGGCGATGTCATTGGCAATTGACCGCCAGGACATCGTGGAGACCGTCTACCTGGGCCAGGCGACGTTGGGGAATCCCGGCTGGATTCATCCGCAGTCGGCCTACTTCAACCCAAACATCGAAACAGTTGTCGATCCGGCAGCGGCCAACGCACTGCTCGATGAAACTGGCATCACCGACAGCGACGGCGACGGCATCCGCGAGCTGGATGGCGAGCCGCTGACCGTCGAAATGGTCACGCCGAGCAGTAATGCCCTGCGCATCCGCATCGCCGAGCTTGTCCGCGAAATGCTGCGCGACATCGGCATCGACGTGCAGGTGCTGGTCGTGGAGCAAGCCACCTGGGAAGACGCGGTGTGGCCCGGCTTCGATATTCGCCAGGGCCGCAACTACGAAATGGCGATGTGGGGGTGGTCGGCCCCGGTGCAAGCTGACCCGATCCGCGTGTCGTCGTTGGTGCATTCTGACCCCGACATCGGCAACCTCAACCTGACCGCTTACAACAGCGCGGCGATGGACGAGCTGGCCGCCGAGCTGATCGTCACTGTCGATGCCGCGCGCCAAACCGAACTGATCAACGAGATCCAGGCGCTGATCGCCGAGGATCTGCCGTTCATCATGATTCTCTACCCAGATGCGGTTTATGCCTACCGCTCCACTGTGTACGACGGTTGGTCGTTCATGAGCGGGCAGGGCATCTTCCACAAACTGTCCTTCCTGCCCACCGACGCCCGTCCATAAACTTCGTAGTGCAGCAGTGATCAATCATGCAGTCGGTTGGTCGCTGCTGTGTTTCATGTGTTAGCCCATCGCCGAGAACTTCGCCGCACTATATCTTTCCGAATTTGTTCGTTGTCACCAGATCGTCAAATTGAGTACAAGGAATCGATCAAACTATGATGAGCAATCTGGAACGTCTCGTGCGCTTTGGCATCCCCTTCATGCTCGTGTTGATCTTCAGCATGACGGCTGCCGCCCAAACCGACCGCCTGCGCCTGGGTATGACCACCGGCGACGAAGGCACCGTTGGCCCCTATACTTACAACTCCGGTGATCCGGGTTGGAATATGCTGCTGCTGCAATACGATACGCTGTACCAGCTCGACGCCGACGGGGTGGCGCAGCCCTGGCTGGCGCGCAACCTCGCCCTCAGCGACGATGGGCTGTCATTCACGATGGATTTGCGCGATGATGTGACCTGGCACGACGGCGAAGCCTTCACCGCCGAAGATGTCGCGTTCAGCATCGACTATTTCCAGCAGTTTCTGCACCCACGTTGGACGCGCGTCGTCCGCCCCATTGAGTCGGTCGAAGTGCTCGGCGATTTCCAGGTGCGGATGCAGCTTTCGGCGCTGACACCATCGCTGGAACTCGGCATTTTCTCCGATGTGCCGATGGTGCCGGAGCACATCTGGTCGGTCATCGGTGACCCCGCCGAACACACCTTCACGATTGAAGACAACGTCGGCAACGGGCCGTACCGTCTGGTGGAATATGCGCCCGATCAGTTCTACCGTTTCCAGGCTTACGCCAATTACTGGGCAGGCACCCCGCAGATTGACGAACTCGTGTTCATCCGCTACGCCGACATGACAGGTGCGTTGGCCGCCATCCAGGCCAATGAAGTCGATATGCTCGTCAGTTCGATTCCGCCCGAACAGGCCGACTTCCTGGGGATGAACCCCGATCTGGCAGTGGCGCAGGGGCCGCTGTTCAGCACACAAATGATCAACTTCGATGTCACCCGCCCGCCATTCGACATGCCAGAGGTGCGCCAGGCGATCTCGCTGGCCATTGATCGGGAGGACATCGTCGAGACGGTCTATTTGGGTCAGGCGACGCTGGGCAACCCCGGCTGGGTGCATCCAGACTCGCCGCGCTTCAACCCGGACATCGCAACGACCTACGATCCAGAAGCTGCCGCCGCGCTGCTGGACGAAGTGGGGATCGTCGATAGCGACGGCGACGGCATCCGCGAGTTCGCTGGCGCGCCGTTCATGCCGGAACTGCTGACGCCGAGCGACAACGCGCTGCGCATTCGTATCGGCGACTTGGTCGGTGAGATGCTCAATGCGGTGGGCATCGGCGTGCAGGTAGAAGTCGTGGAAGGCAGCATCCTCGGCGACGCCGTGTGGCCGGGCTTCGATGTGCGCCAGGGCCGCGACTACGAACTGGCGACGTTCGGTTGGTCGCCGCCGCTGCAAGCCGACCCGACCCGCGTCGCGTCGCTGGTGCATTCCAACCCGGACATCGCGTCGTTCAACCTCACCGGCTACAGCAGCCCAGAAATGGACGCGCTGCTCGATGCGCTGAACGCGACCAATGATTCGCAGCGTCAGCAGGAACTCCTCAACGAAATCCAGACGCTGATCGCCGAAGATTTGCCATTTATCATGATTCTGTACCCCAACGGCGTGTACGCGTATCGCCCCGCCGTGTATGACGATTGGCTGTTCATGACTGGGCAGGGCATTTTCCATAAACTGTCTTTCCTACCCGCCGCTGCCCGTCCCTAGTGGGTATCATTTGGAAGCATAGCCGATGACGAATGCACGTCACGGAAAGCAATTGCTCCAATATGGGCTGGTGCTGCTCATCGCCATCACCCTGAATTTTGCGCTGCCCCGCCTGATGCCCGGCAACCCCCTCGCGTTGATCGCGGGGGTGGATGTCGGGCTGCTGACGCCTGAGGAGCGCGCCGAGATCCGCGACCGCGTCGGGCTGGATCAGCCGCTGCATCAGCAGTACCTGACCTATCTGGGCGATGTGCTCACGGGCGATTTCGGCTACTCGTACCGCCAGAAACAGCCCATCACCGAGATGATCATGGCGCGGCTGCCCTGGACGCTGCTGCTCACGCTGAGCGCGCTGGCCGTCTCGGCACTCGTGGGGATCATCCTGGGCGCTATCGCGGCGTGGCGACGCGCCAGCCGCCTGGATATGGTGCTGCTCAACGGTATGATCGTGCTCGACTCGCTGCCATCGTTCTGGCTGGGGATGCTCTTCATTGCGATCTTCGCGGTTCAGCTCGGTTGGTTTCCGTCACAGGGCGCGGTGACGCCTGCCAGTGGCTACCAAGGGATCGCTTATGCCGTTGATGTCATGCGGCATGCGGCGCTGCCCGTGCTCACGCTGTCGCTGCTGAGCATCCCGCGTGTGTTTCTGACCATGCGCTACTCGATGTGCAGCGTGCTCGGCGCGGAGTTCATCCGTACCGCACGCGCCAAAGGCATCAGCGATTGGCGCATTCTTGTCCGCCACATGATTCCCAATGCCATGCTCCCAGTCGTGACGGTGCTGGCGCTGCGGTTTGGGTTTGCGTTCGGCGGCACGGTCGTGATCGAGACGGTATTTTCGTATCCAGGGTTGGGACGCCTGATTTTTGAGGCCGTCAGCGGGCGCGACTACCCGGTGATGCAAGCAGCATTCTTGTTGTTCACGGCGGCGGTCTTGCTTTCAAACCTGCTGGCCGATTGGCTGTATCCGCGCCTCGATCCGCGCGCGCGCGCCGCTTAAATTTCGACGCACAGACAGAGGTGAAATTACATGACACGCATTTTGATGCTGGCGAGTTTTGGTTTAGAGATCGTGGAGTGCGGCGGCACGCTCGCACGGCATGTGCAGGCGGGCGACGAGGTTTTCTCGGCAGTGCTGCTCAGCCGCCCGGAAAGCCGCCCGCAGGTCACCGAAGCTGCCAAAATCCTGGGGATCGAGCACGTCGAATTCTTGCAGTTCCCCTATGGCGAGTGGACGGTCGATATTCCCTGGAAAGAGAAGATCGTCGAATTGGTGCGCCGCATCAAGCCGGATCTGGTGATCACGCAAGACCCGGAGCACGCCCAGCATGATCTCGACCCAGACCGACGGCTGATCGCGCTGTTGTACACCGAAGCGTTCGCGCTGGCCGGGCGCGTCTGGCGCGTTGCGGAATGCGGCGGCCATGAACCGCACACCCTGCGCAGCATCTACTACATGACGCCCGAACACCCCAACTGTGTCGTCGAGATCAGCGCGACGTTTGCGCTCAAGCAGCAGGCGCTGGCGGTGCTGGGCAGCCAGCTTGAATTCAGCGCCCAGTCCATTGAGCAGCGCGCTTCCGCCGAGACGCTGCGCTTCGTCGTGCCGGATTATGACACCCTGCAATCCGACAAGCGGGCGCTGGGCCTGGCACTGCACACCGCGTTTGATAAGGCGCTGGCGCTGGTCAACGGGTTGGCCGGGCATTCTGGAGCAACGATGGCGGAAGCTTACCGCCGCGAGGGCGTGTTCGTTTTAGATGGGTTGATGAAGTAAACGATGGTCTCACCGACACAAGCTCAAACGCAAGCTCGAACGATTGCCCGGCCCGCACAGCGGCGTCAACCCCGCGCCACCTCCCGGCGGCTGCGCGTCACAGCCACACAGCTTACGGCGGCGGTCGGCGTGACCTTGGTGACCCTGCTCATCCTGATCGCGGTGTTCGCGCCGTTCATCGCTCCCTATGATCCGGCTGAGCGGGTGGGCCGCCCGTTCTCGCCGCCCAGCGCCGAGCACGCCCTGGGGACCAACGACATCGGCCATGACATCCTCAGTGAGCTGATCTTCGGCGCGCGGATCTCCCTGGCTGTCGGGTTGACAGCGGGCTTGATCACAGTCGTCATTGGCACAACGGTTGGGCTGTTAGCCGGCTATTTTCCGCGCCTGGGCAGCATCCTGATGCGTTTCACAGATGTGGTGCTGGTGCTGCCGTTTTTGCCGCTGCTGATCATTCTGGCGGCTTATCTGGGGCGCAGCCTGATGAATACCGTGCTGATCATCGGCCTGCTGATTTGGGCGAGCACGGCCCGCTTGATTCGTTCGCAGGTGATGGTGATTTCAAGCCAGGATTTTGTGCTGGCCGCCCGCAGCCTGGGCGCGACGCATCGGCACATCATCATCAGGCATGTGCTGCCGCAGGTGATGCTGCTCTCGATTGGGGAGTTTGTGCAGGTCGTCGGCCAGGCGATCCTGCTGGAAGCGTCGCTCAGCTTCCTGGGCCTGGGCGACCCGCTGCAAAAAAGTTGGGGCACAGTGCTCTATTGGGCGCAGGTGCGCGGCGCGTTCTTATCACCAGCGTGGGCGTGGTGGGTGCTGCCCCCCGGCCTGCTGATCGGGCTGGCGACGCTGGGCTTTGCGCTGATTGGCTTCACGTTGGAGCAGCGGTTCAACCCCCGTCTGCGCCAACGCTAAGGCAGCGTTCACGGGCTGGCTGGATCGCAGCAGCCAGCCCGAATTTGCTCCTCAGCCATCAATCCTGGCGGTAATGCTGTGCCTGAGTCCGGTACAGATGCGCGTACAGCCCATCCTGGGCCAGCAGCAGATCATGCGTGCCGTGCTCGGCAATCCGCCCGTCGTCCAGCACGTAGATGGTATCGGCCATTTTCACGGTGGAGAGCCGGTGGCTGATGATGATCCCCGACCGGCCCGCCACAATCTGCCGAAACCGATCAAACACCGCCTGTTCAGACAGCACATCGAGCGCGCTTGTCGGTTCATCCAACACGATCAACTGCGTGTCGCGGACAAACGCGCGCGCCAACGCGATCTTCTGCCACTGCCCCACACTCAATTCCTGGCCACCGAAATAATTGCCCAGCACGGTCTGATAGCCGTCGGCCAGCTCTGCGATGATTTCATCCGCGCCTGCCGCCCGCGCCGCCCCTGTGATCGCCGCGTCGGTCGCTGGCTTGTCATCGGCGCTCAGCTCGATATTGCCCAGCCAGATGTTCTCCCAGGCGGTCGTCTGAAAGCGGCTGTAATCCTGAAACTGCACAGTGAGCGCCCGCCGTAGCGCCGCCACATCGAAATCGCGTAGATCAATCCCATCGATGGTGATGCGCCCGGCGGTCGGGTCATATAGACGGCACAGCAGCTTGACCAGCGTTGTCTTGCCCGCGCCGTTTTCACCCACCAGCGCGATAATCTCGCCGGGTTTGATCGTCAGGTTGACGCCATCGAGGACGAGTGTTTCGCGTTGGGAGTAATGGAAGCTGACATTCTCGAAACAGACGCCGCGCTGAATCGGGTTTGGGATCGGTTGCGGTTGTTCGGGGCTGCGAATGTTCACATTCAGCCCTAGAAACTGCTGGTAATCGCGCAGGAAAATCGTGTGTTCGTAGATTTGCCCCAACCGCCCCAACAGACTCTGAAAAGTGTTTTGGCCGCGCTGAAACGCCTGGAACGCGACCACCAACTCACCTATCGAGAGCCGCCCTTGCAGCGCATCGCCAATGATCACGTACAGCGCGCCAAACAACGCGGCCACCGTGACGATTTGAATCACAAGTTCGATGAGCACCTGCCGCGAAACCAGCCGCAGCCGTTCACGGCGCAGCCGCGCCCGCAATGATTGAAACCGCGCCGAGAAAAACCCGCCCAACCCAAACAGGCGCAGTTCCTTCGCGAAGCCTTCATAGGTGATCAGGATGTTGAGGTAATTGGTGCGCCGCTCGACTTCGCTGGTGCGCCGCCGCCACTCAAGCATCTGCCGCGCGAACCGCATCCGCACAAACAAGATCGGTATGCCGCTCGCAAACAGCAGCAGCGGCGTCCACAGGCTCAGCGCCAGCAGCAGCCCCGCGATCCCAACCAAAGTGAGGCCGTCGCGGATGGTTTGCAGCAGGTTGTTGACGATTTGCTGCGGACGAAAGGGCGCTTCCGCCTGCACGCGATGCAAATGATCGTAAAACTGCTGATTCTCGTAGTATTCTAGCCCGATCTCGATGGACTTGGCGTGGATTGTTGTGAGGACATGATCAGCGACTGCAAGCTGCTGCCCCTGTGTGATCAGGGTGCCGAGGGTGCCCAGGGCGACATTGAAAAACGTCACCCCACCGACCAGCAGCACCAACCCAACAATCGCGTTGACCTCGGCAGCAGAGCCGCCGCCCACTTCGATGGCCGCAGCCACCGCATCGATCATCTCGCCAGTGAAGTAGAGAATCAAGACGGGGGAAAGGCTTTGCAGCAGGATCAAACACGCCGACGCAATCGTCCAGCGCCGACTGCTCACCCAAACCAATTGAATCGCTCGCCACAGGCTGTCGAAGCCGTCGCGGGCGCGTTCGCGCAACGCAGCGATCATCGATCAGCGCGCCTGCGCCTATGACGTAACAGCATCGACGCCCCAAACCTACGCTGATTACTCACCGCGCCGCTCGCCAATGACCTGCGCGTACACATCGGCCAGCTTGGCCCCGATCTGCGGCCAGGCGTATTTCACTTCGACTTTCGCACGCCCGCTGCGACCCATCTGCCGCGCGCGCTCCCGATCTGTGAGCATGATTTCCAGCTTTTCTACCAAGTCATCAACGTCACCCGGCGCGACCAACAAGCCATCTTCGCCCTCGCTGACGACACC
>JAADYY010000499.1 GCA_010092805.1 Chloroflexota bacterium
GGGCTGGCGACGCTGCGCCCGATGATGGCTGGGATGCCGCGCGCGTATTCGAAGTTCCAGAATGTTCCCACGCACATCGTCATCTCCGGCGATGAGGCGGCGGTGGTGTCACACATCTCGGCAGCGAATGCCGCGGGCGATCCGATTGAAGCTGAGGTGATGAATTATTTCCGCTTCGAGAATGGCAAGATCGCGTACATGTCCAACTATCACGACTCCAAGCCGTTTGAGCCGTTCTTGAATCAGCAGCTCGACTAAGGTGGAAGCCATGAGTGATTACGATTTCATAGTTGTTGGTGCCGGTTCGGCAGGTTCGGCCATCGCCAGCCGTTTGACCGAAAACGCCGATGTGAAGGTGCTGCTGCTCGAGGCGGGTAGCCGCGATCTGCCCGACAATGTCCACATTCCCGGCCTGTGGTTTACCCTGCTGGGTTCCGACATTGACTGGAAATACCAGAGCGTGCCGCAGCCCGCGCTGAAAGAACGCCAAACCTTCGAGCCACGCGGCAAGGTCATTGGCGGGTCGAGCAATCTTTATATTATGATGCATATTCGCGGCCATGCCTCAGATTATGACAATTGGGCGTATAACGGCGCGGTTGGCTGGTCTTACGACGAGTGCATTCCCTACTTCCAGCGCTTGGAAGACCAGGATGATTACACCAACCCCACTGCGGGCCGGGGTGGCGCGATGGCCGTGTACAACGCCAAGAATCACAACCCGAACCCAGCTTCGGCGGCCTTCATCGAGGCGTGTAAAGAACTTGGCTACCCAGAGACGGATGATTTCAACGGCCCCAACATGATCGGCGCGGGCTGGCATCACATCAACGTCCGTGACGGCAAACGCCACTCGGTGGTGAGCGGCTATCTGGAACCGGCCCTGACTCGCGACAACCTGACGCTGAGCACCAATTCGGTGGCCACCAAGCTGGTGTTTGAGGGCAAGAAGTGCGTCGGGGTGGAATACAGCCAAAACGGCGAGATCAAGCGCGCGACGGCGGGGCACGAGGTCATTGTGTGCGGTGGTGCCCTTGAATCGCCAAAACTGCTCATGCTGTCCGGCATTGGCAACCCGGAACACCTGAAGGAGTTCAACATCTCGACGGTGTCGGATTTGCCGGGGGTGGGCGAAAACTTCCACAACCACGTGCTCACGGGCTTGATCTATGAGTCGCCGCAGCCGGTGCCGCAGGCCAACCTGAATGCTTCGGAAGCGGCGATGTTCATGAAGTCCGATCCCGGTTGGGTTGGCCCCGACCTGCAAATCGCGTTTGTGCATGTGCCGTTCGACGTGATCATCGGCCAGAACAACCCCAACGCGATCAGCATTCTGCCAGGTGTCGTCCGCCCGATGTCGCGCGGCTGGATTCGCCTGGCGAGTGACAATCCGCTGGATGCGCCGCTAGTCAACCCGAATTATCTGTCGGCGCGCTCTGACTTGGAGCGGTTGGCGCAGGCGGTCAAGATCAGCCGTGAGATCTTTGCGACTGAAGCCTTCAAGCCCTGGGCGGCGACCGAACTCCTGCCTGGCCCAGATTTCAAGACCGACGACGACCTGCGCGAATTCTGCCGCAACCGCGCCGACTCATATCATCATCAGGCGGGGTCGTGCAAAATGGGTTCGGATGATATGGCCGTCGTCGATCCGAAGCTGAAGGTGTACGGTGTCGAGGGGCTGCGTGTGGCCGATGCGAGCGTGATGCCGTTCGTGCCTTCCGGCAACTGCCACGCCGGGATCGTGATGATTGCCGAGCGCGTCTCCGATTTCATCAAGCAAGACTATCAACTCTAATAGGTTGTTGCGACGGGATGCGGCTGGGCTGTGTCCCGTTTTGCTCACTTACCAACGACGAACCTGGATAACAAAAACATGGATTTGCAAGGTAAGAAAGTCGGTGTTCTGTTAGAAAGCGACTTCTACGAGGAAGAGATCTACTACTACAAGCACCGCTTCCCCGAAGAAGGCATCGAACTGCATTTCCTCACCCGTTTGTGGGGCCAGCCCTATCTGACGTTCAAAGGGCACGAGTATCACAATCCGTTTGAAGTCCACGAGAGCTTCGAAGACATCGATGATGCCACGCTCAGTACGTTCTCGGCGATCATTGTGCCGTCGGCGATTGTGGCAGATCGTCTGCGCTTCACCGAAGACATCAACAAGCTGGCACCCGCTGTTGAGTTTTTGAAGCGCGCCTTCGCGCAACCCAACATCATCAAGGGCATCATCTGTCACGGGATGTGGCTGGTCTCGCCAGCGCCGGAACTCGTGCGGGGCCGTAATGTGGTTGGGCACATCAACCTCTACGGCGACATCAAGAACATGGGGGCCAATTACATTGATGAAGATGTGGTCGTCGATGGCGATTTGGTCACCGGACGCACGGGCGGGCACTGCCACCTGTTCGCGCGCAAGATCATCGACATGATGTATGACAAAGAGGGAGTGGCCCGATGATCTTCGCGCATGTTGCTATCACCTGCAAAGATCCCATCGCCGTTGAGCGGTTTTACACCAAGTATTTTGGCTTCCAGCGCGCCCGTGTGATCGATTTGGGCGAAGGCAACCAGATCGTGTTCATCAAGCTGGGCGATATGTACCTGGAGCTTTTCGGCGGTGCCGAAGATCGCACGGGTGACGCACCCGCCAACGATGGTTACCCAAATGTCGGTTGGCGTCACATCGCTTTCAAAGTGGACAGCGTGGATGATAAGCTGGCCGAAATGGGCGGCGACGCCAAGATTACACAAGGGCCAATGGATTTTGATGCCTTCATTCCGGGTTGGCGCACCGTCTGGGTTGCCGATCCTGAAGGGAACATCGTTGAGATTACGCAGGGCTACACCGACCAAGATAACCCGCCTGCGCTCGACTGACGCGTACTCGATCAAGTTTCACCGATTACCCACCACGAGGAGCACACCTTGAGCAGCTTTGATTTTACCTTCTCAGATACGATTGCTGGGTATGTCACTTACTTCGACCGGAGCAATCGGTCTTTCGATATCAGTACATCCGATGGCCGCATCTTCAAGATCAAGCTGACGGCGACGACGTTCGCGCGTGGCCCGCAAAATCTGAACGAGCCGTACAACGACACCACCGGCCGTCTGGGGCAACTGCTGACCCCCGGCCAGTTGGTCTATGTGTACGGTGTTTTCTACCCCGACAATGACACTTTCGAAGCCAAGTCGATGGTGTTTCCCGGCGAAGGGCCGAGTGTCTACCGCCACGAGGAACCGAATTGGTGGATCAATCAGATCCATGCGATTGCTTCGAACTATATGAAATGGCAGTTCGGCTACCCGGAAAGCGGTAAGATCGATTACCGCGATTACCGCACGTTCCTGCAGCTTTCCGGCGAGAAAAGGGGCGACTTCCTGCAGGAAACCGACACCATCTCGCGCTTGGTATATGGTCTGGCGTCGGCCTTCCTGATTACGGGCGAGGACTCTTTCCTGGAAGCTGCCGAGATCGGGACGGAATATCTGCGCGAGCATATGCGCTTTTATGATGCCGATGAGGGCCTGATCTACTGGTATCATGGGATTCAGGTGAGCGGGAACCAGGAACAAAAACTGCTGACCTCCGAATTCGGCGACGACTTCGACTCGATCCCAGCCTACGAGCAGATCTACGCGCTGGCTGGCCCCATCCAGACCTACCGTGCGACCGGCGACCCGCGCATCCTTCAGGATGCCGAAGACACCATCACGCTGTTCGACCGCTTCTACCACGACGAAGCCGGGCGCGGCTACTTCTCGCACATTGACCCGATTGGCCTTGACCCGCGTGCGGAAATGCTTGGCCCGAACCGCGCGCGCAAGAACTGGAATTCCGTTGGTGATCACGCACCGGCGTACCTGATCAACCTGTACCTGGCGACGGAAGATGAGAAGTACGCCAAATTCCTGGAGTACACCTTCGATACGATCACCGAGCGTTTCCAGGATTACGATAGCAGCCCGTTTGTGCAGGAGCGTTTCTTCGAGGATTGGAGCCACGATAAGGTCTGGGGGTGGCAGCAGAACCGTGCCGTTGTCGGTCACAACCTCAAGATTGCGTGGAACCTGACGCGTATGCACAGCCTGACCCCCAAGCAGGAGTATGAAGATTTCGCCCGCAGGATCGTGGCGTTGATGCCGGATGCGGGCAGCGACCGCCAGCGCGGCGGCTGGTACGACGTGGTTGAGCGCGAGCTTGCTGACGGTGAGCGTTTTTATCGCTACGTGTGGCATGACCGTAAGGCGTGGTGGCAGCAAGAGCAGGCGATCCTCGCGTATTTGATCATGTACGGGGTGTACGGGGACGACGAGTACCAGAAGCACGCGCGTGAGGCGGCAGCTTACTACAA
>JAADYY010000077.1 GCA_010092805.1 Chloroflexota bacterium
CATTGAGCAGTGGCGATGTCGAAACGGCGCGTGATCTGCTGGGGCGGGCGTACAGCGTCAGCGGGCGGGTGGTGCGCGGCGAACAGCGCGGACGGCAGATCGGTTACCCCACTGCAAATATCGATGTGTGGTCAGAGCAAGTGATCCCAGCCAACGGAGTCTACGCAGGGTGGGCTGTGCTGGGCGAGGAACGTTTCATGGCTGTGACCAATGTCGGCCAGCGCCCCACGTTCGATGGGCAAGGTGTTACGGTGGAGGCACACCTGCTCGACTTCGACCGCGACATCTACGATCACCAGCTCACCTTCACCTTCGAGACTCGGCTGCGCCCAGAACAGCGTTTCAACGGCATTCAGGAACTGATCGCCCAGATCGGCAAAGATGCGGACGCCGGGCGCGCTTACCTCATGCAGCAGGCCGAGTCGCGGTAGATCAGCGTTTGTCCTCCTTCACCTGGCGATAGCCCAACCGCTGCATCAGGCGTTCGTTCTTGCGCCAATTCTTGAGCACCTTCACGTTCAAATCGAGATGCACCACCGTTTCCAGCATCTCCACCAGTTCGCGGCGGGCCTCCGTGCCAATCTTCTTGATCATCGCGCCGCCCTTGCCGATGACGATGCCTTTCTGCGAGTCGCGCTCGACGTGCAGCGTCGCGCTGATGAAGACGTTGTCCTCATTTTCCCGGAAGCTGTCGATCTCGACCGCGACGGCATACGGAATCTCTTTATCCGTGTTCAGCATCACCTTCTCGCGGATCACCTCAGAGGCGACGAAGCGCATGTTCATCTCGGTGAGGTCTTCCGGCGGGTAATAGCGCGGGCCGAGCGGCATCCGCTCACGCAGATCGGCCAGCAAGGCCGCAACGCCATCGCCGTTCATCGCGCTGATGAGGTGCGCGCCTTCGTGCGGGATCAAGGCTTTGTGGGCGTCGATGTGTGTATCGCGCTGTTCGTCGCTGAGGAGATCGACTTTGTTCAGTGCAAGGATCACCGGCGTTCGGCCCCGCAAGCGCTCGACGGTCTCTGCCAGCCGCTGATCGCCCGTCTCTGGCGGCTTGGAGACATCCAGGATGATCAGGATGACATCGGTGTCTTTGAACGCCTGCTCCGCGACTTGCACCATGTACTCGCCGAGTTTGTGCTGCGGCGCGTGCAAACCGGGCGTATCGACGAACAGAATCTGGCTGTGCGCGTCGGTGAGGATGCCCAGTTGACGACGGCGCGTTGTCTGCGGTTTGGGGCTGACAATGGCGATCTTTTGGCCCAAAATCCGGTTGATCAGCGTCGATTTGCCGACGTTGGGCCGCCCCGCCACCGTGATCACCCCAGAGCGGTGATCTTCCGGCCAATCTTCGGTAAACAGGCTGTCGAGATCGTCGCTCATGACATGATCTCCGTTTGCCAGGCGGCGACGCTGTCGTAACGTGGCAGGGTTTCAAGCAACCGTGCGGGAATCTCCGCCTCGGCTGGCGCGATCAGCGCGGTGGGGCGGGCACTTGGCGCGGTGGCTGTGGCGTCCGTGTAGACCAGCACCTCGACAGGCAGCGCCATATCCAGCGTTTTGATGTACGCCATATCGTCGGTGCCGTCGTTGCGGTAGCCGAAAATTTCGGCGCGGGGATGCAGATGGCTGCGCTTGAGCACGAACTCCCAGGCCGCTTCGCCCGTCAGCAGATCGCCGTAGTCGAGCGCGACCAACCCTGGCACAATCGAAATGTGCGGCTTGCCTAAATACCGCACCCCATAGCGGACGATCAGGCTGCCGCTGAGCGCAATGTCAGCGCCCGGTTGCGCGGTTAGCGCGAGCGCCTGCGCCGATTCGACTTGCAGCACGACCCCGTCGAATGCATCGCCGATGGGGGCGCGTTCAGGAATACGACTTGGGGCCACTGGGGTTACCCGTGCGCCGCTGTGGGTGTCGCTGCGTGATCGTCGTGCGCGTCGTCGTGATCCGCATCGTGCGCGCCGTGATCGTCGTGGGGTTCGGCGTCCTGCGGCTGGTTGATGTCATCGAAATTGGCGAACGGCTGCACCACAAACAGCCACCCGGCGATCCCACCAATCAGCAGCGCCAACCCTAGAAAGAACAAGATCGCGATCAGGGTCATGTCGGCGTCAGCGCCGCCGACGACACCGAAGGCCAGCGCCAGAATCATCAGGAGGATCCCTGTGCCAGCCGCCAACGCTAAGCCAAATGTCAGCGGATTATTGGTGTGTTTCGTGCGAATGATCATCTGAATTTTTGCTCCCAGGCGGCGAGATTCTCCAAAACATATGACATATAATTGTGCCGTCAGAACCACCGCGCGTCAATCCTCACAGCATCAGAATGGAAAGGACACCGTCATTTGAAACGTGTACTGCTGATCCGGCATGGACAAACCGAATGGAATATACTGGGCCGCTGGCAGGGGGCGCTCGATGTGCCACTCAACGCGGTCGGCGAACAACAAGCGCAGACTGTGGCTGCCTACCTCAAGGATCGCCCGATCACAGCCGTGTACACCAGCGATCTGGCGCGGGCGGCCAATACCGCGGCGGCCATCGCGGCGGCACGGGGGTTAACCGCCCAGCCGGAGATGCGGCTGCGTGAGCTGGATCTGGGGGTTTTTCAGGGGCTGACGCGCGAGGAGATCGCGGCGCAGTACCCGGACGAGTTGGCTGCGATGCAAGCGGATTACATGGGGTTCGTGATACCGCAGGGCGAGTCGCGGCAGATTATGCAGGATCGCGCCTATGAGGCATGGCAGTCGATTGTGCCGCGTGAGGCCGGGCCAGAGATTGTGATGGTGGCGCACGGCGGTACAATTCGGGTGTTGTTGATGAAACTGTTCCCCGAACGGGACGACGCCCGTCATGCCGAAATCAAAAATACGTCAATCTCAACGATCACAGTTGTGGAAAATGGCACAATGGAATTGACGGAACTGGCCGCGACACCGCACCTCGATACCATTGAGAGCGGGCGTGGCGAGTCCGCCAATATATGATAGGTGTCACGCCCAAGTTGCCCTGTTGTCATTTGTGATGAATGACACAAAAGGCTACCATTTTGAGTAAAGGGTGTGCATAAATTCATCACCCGCAGCGATTTTAAGGAGATGGCCCCATGCTAGTTGCTGAACCCAGTTTGGCGAGCAGCTACGGTTTGGAGAATCACGGGTTCTCCGACCTAGGCAAAGTGTATTGGAATTTGTCAACTGCCGCGTTGTACGAACACGCACTGCGCAACCGCGAAGGGCAGGTCGTGCATTTGGGGCCTTTGGCTGTGAGGACCGGATCGCACACTGGGCGCTCGCCCAACGATAAGTTCATCGTGCGCGATGACACCACGGCGGATACGGTCTGGTGGGGCAAAATCAACCGCCCATTTGCGCCGGATGATTTCGCCAACCTGCACCGCCAGATGACGGCGTACCTCCAGCAGAAAGATGTCTACGTGCAGGACTGCTTCGCCGGGGCCGACCCGCGTTATCGTCTGCCCATCCGTGTGGTGAACCAGTTTGCGTGGCAGAACCTGTTCGCGCGCATCATGTTCATTAAACCCACCGACGAAGAACGCCTGAACCATGTGCCGCAGTTCACCGTCATTGCCGCGCCGTTTTTCTATGCGAAACCAGAAATCGATCGCACGGCGTCACCCACGTTCATTCTCATCGATTTCACGCGCAAGATGGTGCTCATCGGCGGCACTGAGTACGCGGGTGAGATCAAGAAGTCGATCTTCTCGGTGCTCAATTACATGCTGCCGCGCCAGAGCGTGCTTTCGATGCACTGTTCGGCCAACTACGGCAAGGACAAGCATGACTGCGCTATCTTCTTCGGCCTTTCGGGCACCGGCAAAACGACCCTCAGTGCCGACCCGAACCGCACCCTGGTCGGCGATGATGAGCATGGTTGGGCTGATGACGGCATCTTCAACTTTGAGGGTGGCTGCTACGCCAAGGTCATCCGCCTTAGTGAAGAGGGTGAGCCGGAAATCTACGAGAAGACCCGCAGCTTTGGTACGGTGCTGGAAAACGTCGTCTTCGATTTGCAGACCCGCCGCCTCGATCTCGACGATGAGCTTTACACCGAAAACAC
Organism: Chloroflexota bacterium; assembly: GCA_010092805.1. Classification (GTDB taxonomy): domain Bacteria; phylum Chloroflexota; class Anaerolineae; order Aggregatilineales; family Phototrophicaceae; genus Flexifilum. Next base: position 4,083 of record JAADYY010000077.1, read on the forward strand.
GCGCGCTGCGTACCCGGTGGCGACGATCTCAAACGCGGATCAGACCGGGCTGGCGGGGCACCCGAAAAACGTGATCTTCCTCACGGCAGATGCTTTCGGTGTGCTGCCGCCGGTCGCCAAGCTGACGCCAGAACAGGCGATGTATCACTTCATCAGCGGGTACACCGCCAAGGTAGCAGGCACGGAGCGCGGGGTCACGGAACCAAGCGCAACCTTCAGCGCGTGCTTCGGCGCGCCGTTCCTGCCGCTGCATCCCACGACGTACGCCGATCTGCTGCGCGAGAAGATCAACAAGCATGGTTCGGATGTGTGGTTGATCAACACAGGCTGGACAGGCGGCCCCTACGGCGTCGGCCACCGTATGTCGCTGGGTCACACCCGCGCGATTGTCACGGCGGTGCTCAACGGCGACCTGAAGCACGCTGAAACCGTCGAAGATCCTGTATTCGGTGTCCGCATACCGACATCGGTGCCAAATGTGCCCTCGGAGATCTTGACGCCGCGCAAGACCTGGGCGGACAAGGCCGCTTACGACGAGAAGGCGCTGGATCTGGCGCGGCGCTTCAAGCAGAATTTTGAGCAGTTCGCGGATCAGGCGTCGCCTGAGGTGCTGGCCGCCGGGCCGAAGGTTTAACGCCCAATTTAGGTTATCATGATGGATGCGGGAGCGGGTGGGTGGTAACCGATGGGTTCACCCCCCGCCTTTATGCTGCGCACCGCTCAGCGTGAGGGTCGCTGCTGGGTCGAAAATCTATATCTGTCGGATCGGCGCAGCCGCAAAGTGTACGGCTGAAGATGCATGGAGAGAGAAACGAATATGGCACGTAGCAAAGTCACAATTGTTGGTGCAGGGAATGTGGGTGCGACCTGCGCGCACTGGATTGCCAACCGCGAGCTGGCCGATGTGGTGCTCATCGACATCCAAGAGGGTGTCGCGGCGGGTAAGGCGCTGGATTTGATGGAAGCCAGCCCCGTGATGAATTTCGACCTCAGCATCACGGGCGGCGGCGATTACGCGCTGACCGCTGACTCGGATGTGGTGGTGATCACAGCGGGCGTGCCGCGCAAGAAAGACCCGAACACCGGGCAGTTCCCCAGCCGCGACGATTTGGTGCGGACGAACCAGAAGATCGTTGGTGAGGTGGCAAAAGAGGTTGTGAAGCATTCGCCCAACAGCATTCTGGTGATTGTCTCCAATCCGCTCGATGCCATGTGCCATGTGGCGCTGCAAGAGAGTGGGTTCCCCAGCCAACGGGTGATCGGGCAGGCGGGCGCGCTCGATACCGCCCGCTACAAAGCGTTCATCGCGATGGAACTTGGTGTGAGCGTCCGTGATATTCACGGGATCGTGCTGGGCGGGCACGGCGACCAGATGGTGCCGCTGCCGCGTCACACCTCGGTTGCTGGGATTCCCGTCACCGAACTGATGGAGAAGGACAAACTCGACGCGATCATCCAGCGCACGCGCAAGGGCGGCGGCGAGATCGTCGGGCTGGTGGGCGTGAGCGCCTGGTACGCACCCGCAGCGGGCACCGTCGAGATGGTCGAGGCGATCATCCGCGATCAGAAGCGCGTGATCCCGTCGGCGGTTTACCTTCAGGGGCAGTACGGCTACAACGGCTTGTACGTCGGTGTGCCGGCGATTCTCGGTGCCAACGGCGTCGAGCGCGTCATCGAGATGGAGCTGAATGACGAAGAGAAGCGGATGCTTCAGATCAGCGCCGACGCGGTGCAGTCAGTCGTTGGCGTGCTGGGCTACGCCTGATCGTCAGTGAATTCGACGAGTTGTCAGGGCGATGCTGCGGTGCATCGCCCTGATTGTGCTATTCAGCCTTCCACAGCAATGAATTTGCCGTCAGCGGCCCGCAGCAGTCGATCCCAGATGGCGGCCCCCAAGCCTGCGCGCGCTAACGCTCGCACCACAATTACATCCACCCCTTGACGGTCGAGTGCGCGCAACGCGGCGAACAACCGCGCCCCGACTTGCGCCAAATCATCACCGGGGCCGAGCGTGACGACCTGCACGCCCGGCAGAGCAACGAACAATTCACGCTCCTCATCGATCACCAGCACACCCACACGCTGCCCAGATGCGATTCGGTCGTGAGCCGTCTGCTGCATCTGCGCGCGCACCGGGCCAACCGGGCCGCTGAACAGCAGCACCTGAGCGGACGGGGCGTAATGGCGCGTGAGTTGGCCGGGCGCATTGGCCGGATCGGCGTCGGTGGCGATGTAGCGCGGCTTGATCTGCAAGTTGGGGATGAACACGCGCAGTTGTTCGAGATCGACACCGCCGGGCCGCAGCACGACGGGTTCACCCGTGAGATCGAGCACCGTCGATTCCAGGCCAATCGGCGTTGGCCCGGCATCGAGGATCACAGCGACGCGACCGCCGAGATCCTGCAGGACATGCTGGGCGGTGGTGGCGCTCGGTCGGCTGAAGGTGTTGGCGCTCGGCGCGGCGATGGGGCAGTCTGCCGCCTGAATCAGCGCGCGCGCGACCGGATGCACGGGCATCCGTACAGCGACGGTCGGTAGGCCAGCGGAGACATTCGGGGGAATGTTGGGGTGACGAGCGAGCACAAGGGTCAGCGGGCCGGGCCAGAAGTGCTGGGCCAATTGATACGCGAGGTCGGGGATTTCACGGGCGACGGCGTCGATCTGCCCAAGGGCCGCGATGTGCACAATGATCGGGTCGTTGGCTGGGCGGCTCTTGGCGCTGAAGATGCACCCCACTGCGGCTGAGTCGTGGGCGTTGGCCCCCAGCCCGTAGACTGTTTCGGTGGGGAAAGCGACCAACTGCCCCGCGCGCAGCAGCTCAGCGGCCACGTGAATGGCGGCGAAGTCCGGTTGCACCGAATCGACGGAAATCACGTGGGTTTGTTCGGGAATAGCCACGAGTGCAATGAGGCGCGACGCGGCGCTCAGTGAGCGCTGCTGGCATGCCCGTTTGATGATGTGCCGTTGTGGGCCACACGCGAGCCTGACTCGCGAATCGCACGGTCGATCAAGTCGCGGTGATCGTCGTAATAAGCGAGGGCGGCGTGCACCTGGCTGCGCTTCAGGTTCAACTCCGCAGCGATGCGCTCGACGCTCCATTGCCCGTAACGGTAGAGCACCACGATATTCTGTACAGTGATCCGCCGCCCCGCGATACGCGGCTTACCACCACAAACGCCCGGCGTTGCTTCGATGTGTTGGATTGGGATAATCGCCATCGTGTGTGTCTTTGACTCTATTCCTTGAACAATCGATCAACCTCAGATTATAGACACTTCTCTGTGGACTTGCAGCCCCAATTTTTGGTTCGGCGCATTCGGAAACGGGGGTGACTGGATCGGCTGGCTGTGGGGCCCGCATCCCCCGGCCCCTCTCCTGAAAATAGACAGAATCAGGCAGGAGATGAGACTTGTAGTGATGAGATTTTCATCGGCTTTGGTGAGCAACGCTCATGAAAACTTCTCCCTCAGGAAAAAGGGGAGCGCAACACGGGTTGAAGTCCCGCTCCCAGTGCCGCAGGCACGGTCGGGAAAGGGATTTAGGGTGAGGGCCGGGTGCCTTGCTTGCCCCAGAATCCGAATGCACTCTTTTGGTTTCGCACGTTTCACCGCCCGGCGGCGCGATCACACCCCAAGCTGCGCGCCGATCAAATTGGTTTGGCCGCGCACAAAGTCCTCGATGCCGACGGCTTTGCGCCCTTCGAGCTGCACACTCAACGGCACGAACAGATCCTCGCCTGTACCAATCGCGATCTGCCCATCCCGTGCGAGCACCGTGCCCGGCTCGGCTTGGCCGGAGTCGACGCGCCCGGCCAGAATCTTGAGGCCCTTGCCCTCCCACGTCGTTGCGGTGCCCGGCCAGGGCGTGAACGCACGCACCGTCCGCTCGATGGCGGCGGCGCTCGCCGTCCAGTCGATGATCCCTTCTTCCTTCTTGATGCGCGGCGCGAGTGTCGCCAGATTGTCGTCCTGCGGCTGCGGCGCGATGTCACCAGCGAAGTAGCCGGGCAATGTGTCGATGAGCAGGTCGCCGCCGAGGATCTTCAGCTTGTCGTGCAGCGAAGCGCCGGTTTCGTCTGGGGCGATGTCGATGGCGCGCTGGCTCAGCATTGGCCCGGTTTCCAGCCCGGCGTCCATCTTCATGATCGTAATGCCTGTTTCGGCATCGCCAGCGCGGATCACCGCTTGAATTGGGGCGGCCCCACGCCAGCGCGGCAGCAGCGATGCGTGGATATTCAGCGAGCCGAACGGTGGGATGTCCAGGACGGTTTGCGGCAGGATTTGGCCGAACGCCGCCACGACATACACATCTGCATCCCATTGTTGTAGTTCGGCAATCGCTTCGGGGCGGCGGATCTTCTCTGGCTGAAATATTGGGATGTTTGCTTCACGTGCCACTTGCTTGATCGGCGACATTTGAATCTGGCGGCTGCGGCCCGCCGGGCGATCCGGCTGGGTCACGACGCCGATCACATCGTGGGCCTCGATCAAGCGCTGCAGGGCAGGCACGGCGAAATCCGGCGTGCCCATAAACACGACTCGTGCCATCGTTTAGAATTCCTAACGAAATGCTTGTCGGATCCGGCAAACTTGACGATAATGATTGGTAATTTTAACAGTCCGTCAGTCAATGTCTATGCCGTCATCCAAGCAGTGGTTGATTTCACCACCCGCACCCACCGAAGACCTTCGCCGCTACCGGATGCACCCGGTGCTCGCGCAAATCCTCTATCAGCGGGGTTACACTGACCCCGACTCGGCGCGTACTTTTTTATATGCCGATGATCTCAGTGCGGGGAGTTTTCTCAATATTCGGGGCAAAAAACCGAACATTGACCGAGCTTTGAGCCGCATTCGTGTGGCGATCAGGCGGCGGGAGCGGATCGCCATCTATGGTGACTTCGACGCTGATGGCGTGACTTCAAGCGTGTTGATGGCACAGACGCTGGAAGCGTTGGGCGCGAACTACGAAGTGTATATTCCGCTGCGCGCGGAAGAAGGCTACGGCCTCAACAGCGAAGCGCTGCGCAAGCTGGCGCGCTCCGGCGTCCGTTTGGTGATCACGGTGGACTGCGGCGTTCGCGCCGTCGAGGAAGTGGCCGACGGCAACGCTGCCGGACTCGACATCATCATCACCGACCATCACTCGATTGGCCCGACGATCCCCGATGCGTATGCGGTGATCAACCCGAAGCTCGACGACTGCGCCTATACCGAAGACATGCTCGCTGGGGTCGGTGTTGCATATCGGCTGGCGGAAGCACTGCTGACGATTGACGCGAACAACCGCCGCAACGGTAAAGCAGCACCGCTTGTGGCTGAAGATCTGCTCGATCTGGTCGCCATCGGGACGGTGGCCGACCTCGCGCCGATGAATCGCAGCGAAAACCGGGCGCTCGTGCGGCGCGGCTTGCGGCGGATCAACCAGGCACCGCGTCTGGGATTAGCGGCGCTCGCTGAGGTTGCTGGGCTGACCATCGGCCAGATCGATGCTATGAATATCGGTTTCACGCTGGGGCCACGCATCAACGCGGCGGGCCGCCTCGATACCGCGATGACAGCCTTTGATTTGCTAGCGTCACGGCAGGACGCGCAGGCGTTGGAGCTAGCCCAGGAACTCCACACGCTCAACACGCAGCGGCAGGAACTCACGCGCGCCGCACAGGATCTCGTCCGGGATCGGCTGGAATTGGAGGCAATGGATAATCTGCCGCTGATCTTCGCATCGGATGCCAGCTTCCAGCCGGGGATCGTTGGGCTGGTGGCGGGCCGTCTCACGGAGGAATTCTTCCGCCCGACGGTGGTCATGGAAGAGGGTGACGCGGAAAGCCGCGCTTCGTGCCGCAGCATCCCGCAGTTTGACATCACCCAGGCGCTGGATCAGTGCGCGGGGCTGCTGGTGCGGCATGGCGGTCACGCGCAAGCGGCGGGCTTCACCGTGCGCAACGAGAATATCGACGCGCTGCGGGAGCAGCTCACGCGCATTGCACGTGAGGCGCTGCGCGGTCAGGATTTGCAGCCGACACTCCAGATCGATGCCGAGCTGCCCGCCGAGCAAATCAACATTGAGTTGGCCGAGGCGCTGCGCGACCTGGAACCGACCGGCCACCTAAATCCATCGCCCGTGTTGGTGACCCGGCGGCTGCAAGTGCTCGAATGGCGGACGGTGGGGCGCGACGATCAGCACCTGAAGATCAAGTTTGGGCGGCAGGGCGGCCCGCCTATCGATGCGATTGCGTTCCGGATGGCAGAATGGGGGCCGCACCTGGGCGCGTATGTCGATGTGGCGTACGCACTGGAGATCAACGAATGGAACGGCGCGCGCACGGCGCAACTCAACGTGCGCGATCTACAGCCAGTCGAGGTGGCCGCAGTCGAAGATCCCCTTGAACGGGCCATCAATGAACGCACTTTCAACAAACGCGCTGCGCAGGCGCGGAACGGTCGCTGATGCCGATTCGTGGGTTCATTTGGCTGATGGTGTGGGGGCTGCTCAGCGGCGGTGTGGTGGGGCAGGCGCAGGATGCCGATCTAACGCTCGGCGAGCCGGTGGTGCGGCGCATCGACGTGCCCGCCGATGAAAACATCTTCGGCGTCGTCGAGGCCTTCTGGCTGCCCGAAGCTGCCTGCCAACTCAATGTAGGTTGGGAGCGCATCATCTTCGATTGGGCGCAGCACCAGCCGAACGGCCCCGACGACTGGCACACACTCAACGTCGATGACCGCTGGCTAAAGGCGGCCAACGACTGCGACCGCGAAGTCGTCGCTGTGATCAAGCACACGCCTGCCTGGGCCACCGATGGCACACCCGGCCCCGGTGTCCCGCGCGGCCTGGATCTGCCGGTGGACGATCCAGGCAACCTGTGGGCGAATTTCATGCGGCGCGCTGCTGAATACTACGCCAGCCGAGGGGTGCGCCGCTTCATCATCTGGAATGAGCCGGACATTGAGCTGGGGACATACGGCTTCGAGTTCGAGGGCGATCTGGAAGCTTATTTCCAGATGGTGCGCGTCGCCTATCACGCGGCGCGGCAGGGCAACCCCGCCGCCGTGATCCATCTGGCGGGGACGACTTACTGGCACGACGTCAACGCCGGGCGGCGGCTGTACATGGATCGGCTGCTGGAGCGGATCATGGCCGACCCAGACGCGGCGGCGCACGATTACTACTTCGATGTGCTGACGCTGCACATTTACTTCCGAAGCGAAACCGTCTACCAGATTGTCCATGAGCACCGTGCGCTGCTTGACGGCTACGGCTTGGAAGATAAGCACATCTGGATCACCGAAACCAACGCTTCGCCGAACCGCGATCCGCTGTGGCCTGTCGTGCGCCCCAATTGGCAGATCACGCTGGAGCAGCAGGGCGCGTATCTGGTGCAGGCGGCGGCGCTGGCGTTGGCCGCTGGCGCAGATCACATTGGTGTGTACAAGCTGTTCGACTGGGCGCTGCCACCTGGCGCTGAGTCGTTTGGCTTGATCCGCGCCGATGAGTCGCGCCGTCCTGCGTTCGACTCGTGGCGGATGGTCAGCGAGCGGTTCAACGGCGTCGATCAAGCGGTATTTGCGCACACAGATCGCGTAGCGGTCGTTCGCTTGAGGCAGACTATCGGCCAGGAAGCGCACGAAATCTATGTCGCGTGGGCGCGCACCGCCGATCCGGCGCAGATCTGGATTCCGGCGACGGATGACAAAGCGCAGATCCTCGACCAATATGGTGCTATGATAGTGGCGCACCCGGTCGGCGGCGGTTATCACCTGACGCTGCCGGGGGCTGTCTGCAATGCAATTGATCGCTGCCCGGTGGGTGGCTTGGTCACAGTGTTGGTCCAGCCATTGCCTAACGAGCCGGGCGGTCAGCTTGTTGAAATCGCAGCCGGCGAGTCGATACCGATCTATCTGCCGTGAAATGGCCAGCAACCCAGATGGGGTAGGGTGTAGATCTGGCTCGCCAACGAAATGATCACAGAGTAGTTTAGGGAGTTATGGATGTCCGCAGCACAACAGCAGCCGAAACAATTCTCTTATGGCGGCCAGGCCGTCATCGAAGGCGTGATGATGCGCGGCGCACACAAATTCGCGGTGGCGGTGCGCAACCCCGAAAACGAGATCGTCGTCCATGAGCAGCCGCTGAACGCGCGGTTATATCGCGGCTGGGTCAGCAAGACGCCGTTTGTGCGTGGGCTGGTCGGTTTGTGGGACGCGCTCGGTTTAGGCACGCGCGCGCTGATGTGGTCGGCGGATGTGGCGCTGGGCGAAGAGGAGGAGAGCGTCAGCTTCAATGGGCCGCTGGGCTATGGCACGCTGGCGATCTCGCTGATGATCGGGATTGGCATCTTCTTTCTGCTGCCCACCTCGGCGGCGACGGGCATTGACCGCCTGTTCGGGTTGGAGGAAGCGCCGTTCCTCGTCAACCTGATCGAGGGGATCATCCAGCTCATCATGCTGATCGGCTACATCTGGCTGATTGGTCGGCTGCCGGACGTGAAGCGGTTGTTCGGCTATCACGGCGCGGAGCACAAGACGATCAATGCGTATGAAGCGGGCGCGGAACTGACGCCGGAAGTCGTCGCCACCTACCCAATCGAACACCCGCGCTGCGGGACCGCTTTCCTGCTGAATGTGGCGTTTGTGGGCGTGCTGGTGTTCTCGCTGCTGGGGCGTCCTCCATTCCTGATCCTGATTTTGTCACGCATCATCTTGATCCCGGTGATCGCGGGCATCGCCTATGAGGTGATCCGTTTCACGGCCAAGAACATGCACCGCCCGATCATCCGTGTGATCGTCAAGCCGAATCTGGCGCTGCAGCACCTCACGACGCGCGAACCCGACCTGAGCATGATCGAAGTGGCGATCACCGCGTTCAAGCGGGTGCTGGTCTCCGAGTCGGTCATCAGCGAGGAAGAGGGCGCGCGCCCGGTGGTGGGTGCCAACGCGAAAGCTGCCTCCGTGAGCGGTGATTGATCAACCGGCTGCATAGGCTCAAGATGCACTGCGCATAGCCAATCGGTCTCATGGTTCCTGACCGAAAATCGGGGCTACAATAATTTTCGTGTCCCGGTTCATCTCAGGAGTGACCGATGGCTTCCGATGCCGAGCAACTCGCCCGCGCCCGCGAGTACATCAAGCAGAAGCAGTACAAAGATGCGCGCCGCATCCTCAAGAAGATTGATGATCCCAAAGCCGATGAATGGCTGGCCCGCATCGACGAGATCGAACCGGCGCAGCGTGGTCGGTCTGGCGGTCGCCGCAGGATCAGGGGGCTGGATGTCGCGCTGGTGCTGCTGATCTTGGCTGGCTTGGGGTTCCTGGGGGTGTATTTTCTGGTGCCGGATCTGCTCTCGCCCGCTGGTGACGCGCCAGATGGTGACTCCGCATCCGCAGCACCGACCACCCTCACGCTGGCCGCTGAAGTCGCCGCTGGTGGCACCCTCACGCTCACCTATCCGCTGAATTGGTTTATCATCGACACAGGGGCCGCCGAAGCCACCGACGAAATCCGCCTGACAAATGATGTGCGTTTCCTCAACCCGGATGATGCCCCGGAGACTTTTGAACCGGGGAGTCTGCTGCTCAGCGTGTCGATAGCGACGCCCCAAACCATTGCCGATTTGCCGCGCACCCGGGTCGCTGCCGAGGATGTAACCTTGGAGGTTGCGGCGGCGGCAGCCCGCACACGACTGGCTGATCAGCGCTTGACGGCCAGCGACCCGGAGCCTGTGACGATCAATGGGCTGCCCGCCGCACAGATCGCGGTGACCGATGATGGCTTTGAGGCGCGCACCCTCGTGATCGATCTTGGTGAGGCGTATGCGATCACGACCGAGACGGCAGCGGTTGGCGAACTGCCGGTGGCGCAGACGATTACACAGCCAATCATCACGTCGATCCTGTACGAACCGCCCGTGATTCTGCGCGCTGGGGGCGTGGCGCTGACAGCAGAATTCATCGCCGAGTCTGCGGCGGGGGCGACCTTGACTGTTTTTCATCCCGAAGGCTGGGATGCGCGCGCCGACGTGATCCCCGAAGAAACCCCGGCCATCCGGCTGGCGACGACCAGCAACTATTTAACGCTCAACCCCGCTGATCAGCGCGATTTGCAATCGGGCGAGCTGTTTGTCACGCTCACCTCGGTGGAAAAAGCGTCGCTGGAAACGGTGTTGACTCCCGATGCGTTCCTCGATACTTATATTGATGCCGAAATCGCCCCGCAAGGGTTTTTGATGACGGTGCCCACATCGCTGCCCATCAACGGCTTCTCGGCGGCGGCGGCGGAAAGCCGCACCGATGATCTGCTGGTGCTGGTGATTGATCGCGGCGACCACTTCACCCTGGTCAGCGCGCAGTCGTTCCCTGGCGAAATCGAAGGGTATCGTGCGCTCATCGATGGGATTGCCACCAACAGCGTCTACGTGGGCTGACCTCAGCTTGCTTTGCGTGCCCACACCACATAGAGCGGGTCGGCCCCGCCAAACAGACCGCTTCGGCCCGCTTGCGCTGTCTCGGCGGTGATGTTTGCCCAGTTGCCCGCCGCCTCGAAATACTGCGTCACCAGCGCCAGGTGCTGCTGATCGGTGGTTGACAGCCACACCGCGACGGCTTTGGTGGGAAAGCAGCGGTTGGAGAACGACACCACAAAGACCCCGCCCGGCTTGATCACCCGGTTGACCTCGGCGAACACCGCCGCCGGTTGGGTGAGATACTGCACCGATACTGTGCAGACGGCGGCATCGAAGGCGGCATCCTCAAAGGGCAGCGCCTGATTTTGATTGAGGTTTTGCACCACATGATCATCGAGTTGTGGATTGTCGGCCATCTCTTCGGCGTTCATCCCCAGCCCCACCACCCGCGCCGGGCTGAGGCTTGCGGGCAGATGCGAGCGCCAACTGCTCATCAAATCGAGGTAGGTGCCGCCCGGCGGCAGCAGTGCCGCGAAACGTGTATTGAGTGTGTTAATGGCGCTGTCATCAATGTGAACCACTTTGCGTGGGTCGGTGTAAAACAGCGCATCGTCGCTTTCATCCCGGCGGGCGAAGTATTCCGCTGGGAAAGCCGTTTCAGCCATGTGATGTTCTCCGAACTTTTGCAACTGCCGATAGCCTAGTCGTGCCGATTTAGCCAGGTATGAGCGTCAGTTGTATGATCGGTGAACTGGGCAGCGCCAGCCTACTCGTCCTCAGCCATGCGCTTGAGTTCGTAGAGTTTGGTCAGCGCCTCAATCGGGCTGAGGTTATCGACCTCCAGGGCACGCAGGGCAGTCAGCGCGGCGTGCGGCGTGTCATCGAACATCTTCACCTGGTACGGATTCGCTTTCTTACGGCGCGCCGTCGGCAGTTCAAACGTGCTGCTCTGCGTCTCCAGATCGGCCAGCAGTTCGCGCGCCCGATCCACAACCGGGCGCGGCATGCCGGCCAACTGTGCCACATGCACGCCGTAGCTGCGGTCTGCGCCGCCGGGTATCACTTTATGCAGAAACACGACATCCTCGCCGCGTTCAGTCACCGCGACGTTGAAATTGCGCACGCGCGGCAGAATGTTGGGCAGCTCGGTGAGTTCGTGATAGTGGGTGGCAAACAATGTCCGGCAGTTGAGGCGCTGATGATTGTGCAGATATTCGACGACCGCGCGCGCAATCGCCAGGCCATCATACGTCGAAGTGCCGCGCCCCACCTCGTCGAGGATCAGCAGGCTGCGCGACGTGCTGCCGGAGAGGAGGCGTGCCGTTTCGATCATCTCGACCATGAAGGTGCTGTACCCGGCGTGGATCTCGTCCTGCGCGCCGATGCGCGCGAAGATCCGGTCAACGAGGCCGATGCTCGCTTCATCGGCGGGCACAAAACTGCCGATCTGCGCCATCAGTGTGATGATCGCCACCTGCCGAATGTACGTCGATTTGCCGGACATGTTCGGCCCGGTGATCACGTGGATGCGCGACATCGTATCGAAGTGGGTGTCGTTGGGCACGTAGCGGACACCGCCGTCCATGAGCTGTTCGACGACGGGATGACGCCCATCCTTGATGATCAGCAGGTCGTCTTCGGTGAGGCTTGGGCGGATGTAGCCTTCGCGGACGGCCACATCCGCCAGCGAGAGGAAGGCATCGAGGTGGGCCAGCGCGCGCCCGGTGCTGAGCAGCCGCTCTGCCGATTGACATAACTCTGCGCACAGCGCGTCAAACAGGCTGCGCTCTACTTTGAGGATTTCCTCCTCTGCATTGAGCACCAGTGTTTCATATTCTTTGAGTTCCGGCGTGATGTAGCGTTCGGCGTTGACAAGCGTCTGCTTGCGGACGTAATCGTCGGGGACGCGCTCAGCGTTCGCGCGTGAGACCTCAATGTAATAGCCGAAAACTTTGTTGTACCCCACCTTAAGTGTGCTGATGCCGGTGCGCTCACGCTCGCGCGGTTCCAGGTTGGCGATCCACTCGCGCGAGTCGCGGGTGGCCGTTAAAATGCCGTCGAGTTCGTTTGAATAGCCGGGTTTGATCACGCCGGTGGTGTTGAGGATGGCGGGCGTCTCATCGTTGATGGCGCGGCTGATGTGGTCGTTGACCTCTGTACAAGGATCGAGGCGTTCGGTGAGCGCGGCCAGCGCCGGGAGTGACTCGATCAGCGCCCGGATCGTGGGCACAGTGTCGAGGCTCGTGCGCAGCGCCAGCAGATCGCGCGGGCCAGCTTTGCCGATCAACAGCCGGTTGGTCAGGCGCTCCAGATCCGAGACGCTGCGTAGTTGATCTTGGAGTTCGGCGCGCAGCGTTGCCTCAGCGGTCAACGCTTCGACTGCATCGAGGCGTGCGTTCAACCGCTTGAGATCGAGCAGCGGTTGGTTGATCCAGGTACGCAGCAAGCGCGCGCCCATTGCGGTGACGGTGCGGTCGAGCACGCTCAGCAGACTCCCTTTGACCTGCCGCCCGCGAATCGTTTCGGTAAGCTCAAGGTTGCGCCGCGTAAACTGATCCAGCACCATGAAACTGCCCGTCGAGTAGGGTCGGATCGTGGTGATCTGCGCGAGCTGGCCGCGCTGGGTGTCGCGCAGGTAGTGGAGAATCGCCCCAGCGGCGGCGGTCGCAGCGGGCAGAGCGTCCAGGCCGAAGCCATCCAGCGAGCGGACGTTGAAATGCTGCGCCAGGGTGGTGTGGGCGGTATCGTGCTCAAAGCGCCAATCGGCGGTGCGTGTGATATGGGTCTCGCCGGGCAGCGAGACACCGCGCTCGACCCAGCTTTCTGGCATCAGTACCTCGCTGGGGGCCAGACGCGCGAGTTCTTCCAGCACGGCGACGGCGGCGTTTTCGCCCGCCAACTCCGTGACGCCGAATTCGCCCGTGGTGATGTCCACGTAGGCCAGCCCGGCGCGCTCCCATTGACCCGACTCGACACTGCCGATAGGCAGCAGCGACATGAGATAGTTGGGTTTCGTCTCTGCGAGCAGCGCGGGTTCGATCACGGTGCCCGGCGTGATCACACGGGTGACTTCACGATCCACCAAGCCCCGTCCGTTCGGCTCGCTGACCTGTTCGCAGATGGCAACGTGATACCCCTTTTCGATCAAGCGCGCGACGTAAGTTTCGACGGCGTGATGCGGCACCCCGGCCATAGGGATGCGATCTTTTTTGCTCACGGGGCGGCTGGTCAGCACCAAATCGAGTTCACGGGCGGTGGTTTCGGCGTCCTCGTCAAAGGTTTCGTAAAAATCACCTAGGCGGAAGAACAAAATACAATCCGGGTACTGTTCCTTAATATCCAGGTATTGCTGACGCAGCGGTGTGACCTGTGGCATTTGGTATACTCACCGTATTCAGATTAAACGACGCCAATGGCACTGAGGACGAATGCGTTTGAACAACCATTCTAACAGCAGGGTGCGGCGCGTTCAACCGCTGCACAGAGAGGGAAACCGCGATCATGACTGAATACATCATTGGATTTGATCTGGGTGGGACGCGCATGCGCGCCGCACGCCTGGATATGGGCTTAAACATTGTCGCGCGCAAGGAGATTTTGACGCAGGCGCACGAAGGTGCCGACGCGACGATTGAGCGGATGCGCTATCTGCTGCATGAGGTGATGCCGGAGGATGTTTCGACGGTGGCGGGTATCGGGATCTCCGCGCCGGGGCCGTCCAACCCCAGGACGGGCGTAGTGGTCGCGCCGCCGAATCTACCCGGCTGGCACAACGTCCCCATCGTGGACATCTTGAAGCAGCGTTACGACCTGCCCATCTACCTGGGCAACGATGCCAACGTCGCTGCGCTGGCGGAGGTGGCGCGCGGGGCGGCGGTTGGCGCGCGGAATATGATTTTCATCACCGTGAGCACGGGGATTGGTGGCGGCATCGTCACAGACGGTAAGCTGCTGCTGGGCAAGGAGGGGCTGGGCGCTGAAGTGGGGCATATGGTCATGATGGTGGGGGATCGTGTCTCGACGCTGGAGAAAGAGGCGGCTGGCCCGGCGATTGCCCGGCAGGCGCGCGCCCGTATCGAAGCGGGTGAGGCGACGATCATCGAAGAGATGGTCGGGGGCGAACTGGAGCACATCAACGGCAGCATCGTTGGGACAGCCGCCCAAAGCGGCGACCAAGTCGCCATTGCGCTGATCACGCGGGCCGGGCGTATTCTAGGGCTGGGGATTGCGTCGCTGCTGCACATTTTCAACCCCGAAGTCATCGTGATTGGCGGTGGTGTCTCGCGCATGGGCGGTATGCTGCTTGATCCGGCGCGTGAAGCCTACCGGTCGGCGGTGATCGACCCGTCTTACTACCAGAATCTGCGGGTGGAACTGGCGGGTTTAGGCGAAGATGTCAGCTTGATTGGCGCAGGGGCGCTGGTCGTCACACGCGGCGGGGTGGATGACGTGGTGGCGGTCGCCGACCTGCTCGACGTGGATTGATCGGTTTCCCAATCCGCCGATTTATGCTTGAATGTAAGTAGCAATCTATCACCAAGTTGGGGGCGAAAACTGGATGAAGAAGCGATTTGTTCTGCTCAGTGTGCTGCTGTTGTTGAGCGTGCTGCCGATGGCGGGCGTCGGTGCCATTGATGATCTGCTCACCGGGCCGCAAACGATGGCGCAGTATTTCCCAGCCGAAACCGTGCTGTTCGGCGCGATTCGCACCGATGAAGCCTATCTCGACCAGCTCGATGGGCTGGGTGAGCGACTGATCGACGGTGTGGATACGGGCAGTGTTCCGCTGCTGACACCCCGGGAACAGTTGGATCTGCTGTTGGCACCGGAGAATCTCTCGACCGGGCAACTGCTGGATCTGTTCGGCGATTACGCTGCGCTTGGCTATGTCGGTTACGACGATTTCGATGGGCCGCAGGAAGCTCTGTTGGTGGCCGAGATCGCGGATCGTGCGGGAGTCGAGGCGCTGCTGATGCGTTTGAACGACGATTTCATCGTAGGGTCTGAAGGCGGCTATACAACCTTCCTTTCGGAGGACGATCAGCTCCTGATTGGGCTGAGTGATACGTTGTTCATCGCAGTGGACGATTCAATGGGGTTGCCGCAGTTCCCGTTGGAGACGCCGCTGCACAAAAGCGACAAATTCGTCGCGGCAATCAGCGAACTGCCTGCGCCGAGTTACAACATCCTCGCCTACGCCGATATGGAAGTGCTGACCGGCGATTTAGTCCGCGATGCAGCGGTCAGCGGCATTACGTTCGAGACGCCGGGGCCGCTGGCTGCCGGGTTCACGATCCTCGATGAGAACACGCTCGCCATCGATACTGTGCAGCGGTTGGCAACCCCAGCGTCATCGGTGACGGTTAACAGCATTGACCCAGTGTTCCCCCGTTTCATCCCGGCGGATGCGACGGTGGTGACCCATGCCACCGATCTCAGTGGGTTGTATGAGCGGCTCATGGCGACGCTGACCGATGTGACCGCGGCCAGTGGCGAGCCGGCTCCACAAGTGCAGGTAGAGTTGGCCCTGGCCGCGTTGGGGCTGGACTTGGAAGCCGATCTGCTCAACTGGACGACGGGGGATTACGCGATCTTTGGGCGGCTGGATGTTGTGCCGGTGCTCGAAGGGCTGCTCGGCAATCAGTTTGACATCAACAATCGGTTCGATGTCGGGATGGTGATCGAAGCCACCGATGCTATTGCAGCCCAGAACTTCGCAAACACGGTCGCCGAGTTAATGACCCAGTTCACAGCGGGCCTGGAGGGGGTCACCATCACGGCGGATGAGATTGCCGGGGTCGGGGTCACGGTGCTTGAGACCACCGCATCGCTTGATCCAAGTTCGTTCGTCGATTTCGACATCGTTGTGGGTGCGAACGACGTGATCTTTTTCCTGGCGACTCGCCCGGCGGCTGAAACGATTTTGACGGGTGACGGGGTGTTGCTCAACGCCCCGGACTACATCGCGGCGCAACCGTATGTGCTGCCGAATGCAACCTCTGTGTGGTATACCGACGGCGAAGGCTTCTTGATCGGCAACGGAGCGCCAGTGATCGTTGTGTTGGCGCTGCTTGGCCCAGCCATTGGCAACATCTTCGAAAACATCATCGAAGAACTCGAAACCGCGCCACAGGCGGCAGCCCCACTCGCGCCGCAGACCATCGCTTACCAGACCCAAGATGAGGTTGCCTTGTTGATCGAGCAGCTAGCGGCATTCGGGGCGTTGGTGCGCAACAGCACGGCCAGCGCCACCGTGACGGCGGACGGGACGACGCTCATTCGGCTGACGGTCACCTACAACGAGTAATCGCGGCGTTCATAGCGCATCCACCGCTTGATGGGGCGAGGCATGGTGTGGCACCGTGCCTCGGTTGCTTTACCGGGGACTTCCGGCCAGCCCAGATTGTGACTATAGATCTTTATAAGAATTCTGGGGTGCGATTGAACCCACTCTGGCGTTATGCTACACTGTTCGCATGATCACTCTGTTGGATTATCGTGTGCGCCAGCGCGATTTTTTACTCGAAATCGCGCGCGCCATCAGCGCTCAACTCGACCTGAGCGAAGTGCTGCGCCTCGTCCTGAATGCATCGGTGGCGATGTTCAGCGGGCAGGTGGGGTTTATTGCGTTGCGCGATGCCACCGACGCCTACCGCATTCGCGCGACGCTCGGCGTCAACACGCAGCAAGTATCCAGCCTTAATGATCAATTGCAAACCCTCATCGCCAACTCCACCAACGATTATGAGGCATTCAACACGCAGTTGAACGCGATGGCCAACGACCTCGACGCGAAGCTCGTTCAAGCGATGGCACTGCCGTTGATCTTTGCGAATGAGCCGGTGGGGATGCTGGTGGTCTTCCGCAGTGTGCAGCGCATGGCCACACCCGATGACATCCAGGTGCTGCAAAGTTTTGCGAATCAGGCGGCGATTGCTGTGCATAACGCGCAGCTCTACGAGCGCATCAACCAGGAGCGTAAGCGGCTTGCCGCCATTTTGGAGCACAGCGCCGATGGTGTGATGATCCTGGATGGTGATCTGAATATCTTGCGCTTCAACCGCGCGCTGGAGCGTATGACGGGCTGGTCGGCGGTGGACGCGATTGGTCTGCCACAGGCAGACGTGCTCATCTGGCAGCGGCTCGATCAGGGGATTCCGCTGAGCGATGAATTGGGGGATGGCTGGCCCTTTCGTGTGCCTGATGACGCACCGGAGACGCTTTACATCGAAGGCGACCTGCTGCGCCGCGACGGGTTGACCCTGAGCATTGGCATCATTTACGCGCCGCTGCTCAACAGCGAGGGCAAACTGACGAATATCATTGCCAATGTGCGCGACATCACCAATTTCCGCCAGGCGCAGATGATGCAGAATGTGTTCATCTCGTCGATCTCGCATGAACTGAAAACGCCGGTCGCGCTGATCAAGGGCCATGCGGCCACACTCCGCCGCGATGATGTGGAGTGGGACCTGAGCATCGTCCGCGAATATTCCGCTGTGATCGAAGATGAGTCGGATCGGTTGACTGATCTGATTGAGAATCTGCTGACAGCCAGCAAGATTCAAGCGGAGCGGCGTGTCGATCTACAGTTGGGCGATGTTTGCCTGGATCAATTGGCGGCGCGGGCCGTCGAGCGCTTCAGTACCCAAACCGACCGGCACAACTTTGAACTCAACTTTCCACCAGACTACCCTGTAATCCCTGGCGATGAGGCGCGGCTGCGTCAGGTGCTGGACAACCTGCTGAGCAATGCGATCAAGTATTCGCCAGCGGGCGGCATCATCGAAGTCGGTGGGTCGGTGGCCGAACATGACGTCTATCTGTATGTGCGCGACGAGGGCGTCGGCCTCACCGAAGCGGATCAAGCGCGTGTCTTCGAGCGTTTCTACCGCGTCGATAGCAACCTCAGCCGCAAGACGCAGGGGACCGGTTTGGGCCTGTATTTATCGAAGGCCATCGTTGAGGCGCATGGCGGCGCGATGAGCGTTTACAGTCGTCCGGGTCATGGGACGACATTTTACTTCACTTTGCCAACGGATATGCCAACCGACCCGCAGTCACTCTAGGCTGCGTGATTAGTCAGGAGACCTGACCATGTTCCCTAGCCACACAAATGTCCAGTGCCCGAATTGCGGACAACCCAACACGATTGCGCTGGATACGATCATTGATGCTGAGCAGAACCCCGACGCTAAACTGCGGCTGCTTGCTGGCCAGTTGAACGCGATGAACTGCGTCGCCTGCGGCCATTTGATCAACGTGACGACGCCGCTGCTGTATCACGACCCGGAAAACGAGCTGTTGATGGCGTTTGTGCCGCCAGAACTCAACCTCGACAAAAATCAGCGCGAACAGGCGATTGGCGACATGCTGCGCCAACTTGATGCGCAACTGCCGCAGGAAGCCAAGCGCGGGTATCTGCTGCAACCGCGCGAGGCACTGACGCTGCAAGGGTTGGTCGAGCAGGTGCTGCAAGCCGATGGCGTCACGCCGGAGATGATGGCGGAACAGCGCGAACGTGTCAATTTGATCGACTCGTTCCTGCAAGCGTCTGAGGCCGAGCTGCCGGAGTTGGTGCGCCAGCATGACGCTGCTATCGACGCGCAATTGTTCCAGACCATGACGATGATGGCGCAGCGGATGGCGCAAACGGGCCAGAACGCGCTGGTTGAACAGATCATCGTGGTGCAGGAACGACTCGCCGAGTATTCGACCTTCGGCCAGGAATTGGCCGAACGCGGGCGTGTGCAAGAAACGATCCTCCAGGAGATTGCGCAGGCCGTCGAGGCGATGGGCGACGATCCCAGCATCGCGGATTTGCTCAATTTGACTGTCCAGTACCGCGAAGACGAGGAGCGGTTGCAAGCGTTGGTCGGCTTGTTGCGGCCTGCGTTCGATTACGCATTTTTTCAGGAACTGACACTGCGCATCGGGCAGGCACCGGCTGGCGAGCGTGATGCGCTCGAGGCGCTGCGTGAACGGCTGGTGCAGTTGACGGCCATCATCGACCAGCAAACGCAGCGGGCGTTGGAGCAGGCGGCAACGCTGCTCCAGCAGCTCGCCGACTCGCATGACCCCGATGCTTTGATCCAGCAAAATCTGGGGCAGATCGATGATACGTTCATGGCTGTGCTCACAGCGAATATCGAGGAAGCCGAACGTCAGAACAACGCGCAGGCAGCCGCGCGCTTCAAAGACATTTATGAGCGGGTCGTTAATGTGCTGCGTAACAACATGCCGCCGGAACTCCAGTTCCTCAACGAACTGCTCGCCATGCCGTCGGAGGACGAAGCGCGCCGGAAGTTGATCGCCGAGATTGGCAATTACGGCCCGATCATGCTCGAAATGATGGATGCGGTCGAGTCGGTGCTGGAGGCACGCGGCGAGACCGAACTCCTGGAAAAGCTGGCGCTGCTGCGCGAAGAAGCTGCCCAGTCATTCAGTTAGGCCAGCGGCTCACAATCCGCTCCGCAGAAAATCCGGGCGCATCCGTTGTGGTGCGCCCGTTTGATTGCTGGCGGCAACGCTCCCTACGGTTTCCCTACGCTCCCGGCTGATCACATTTGGTTCTTTGCCCCGCGCTGGCGCGCCCAGTGTGGAAAAATTACAGATCATGCGGTAAGCTTTCGGCGCGTTGCCCCATGAACCTGAACCGAACATGGGGCGATTGTGTATATGCTTAGCACAGGGAACTTCTCGAGGGTTTTAAAACCATGAAATCAACTGCTCGTTTCACCTGGCGCGGCGCTTGGCTGGCGCTGCTGGTGAGTGTGCTGCTGGCGTTGCTGGCGGTGCCTTTCTTCGCTGAGGTGGCACCGACTGCCGCGCAAGACCCAACCCCAACCCCCAACGATCCGGTCTGGTTGGCCTTTTCAGAGGCACGCTCCGCGCTGGAGGAGAAATTCGACACCGATTTGCAGCTTGTCCGCAACTACGAGTGGGCGCAAACGGAGTGGACCAGCCCCGAAGGCATCGAGGACTGCCTGAACCCGGAGAATCGCAGTGGCGAACAACTCTGGTTCGGCTGGCGCTTCGTGATCACATCGCTGCTGGGCAACCAATACGAAGGGCGCTCCAGCTTCGACCGCTCGGTTATCATCGCCTGCGATAATGTGACGGCCCCCGCACAGGTTGCGGCGGCCCCGGCTGATCCGGGTGCGGCTGATCCGAATCTGCCCGCCCCGGTGGCGGGGAGCGGTGCCGTCGGCGGCTTCGAACTGGGGGGGCACGTGTTTGACTTCAACGCGGGCACCGTCAGCGCCATGCAGCGCTCCGGGATGACCTGGGTCAAGAAGCAGCTCCGTTACAACCTCGGCGACGATCCAGGGGTCGCTGCCGGGCTGATTCAGGCGGCGCAGAGTAACGGCTTCCGGATTCTGTTGGGCATCGTCGGCAACCCCGCTCAGATGGGCGATTACGGCAGCTACGTCCAGAGCTACGCCAGCTTCGTCGGCGGAGTCGCCGCACTGGGTGCCGACGCGATTGAAGTGTGGAACGAACCGAACATCGCCCGTGAATGGCCTGCCGGGCAGATCAACGGCGGGACGTACACACAAATGCTGGCGGCGGCGTTCAACGCCATCAAATCGTCCAATCCTAACACCATCGTGATCAGCGGCGCGCCGGCCCCAACAGGTTTCTTCGGCGCGGCGGGCTGCACCGCGCAGGGCTGCAACGACGATGTCTTCATGCAGCAGATGGCGGCAGCGGGTGCGGGCCAGTACATGGACTGTGTGGGGCTGCACTACAACGAAGGGATCATCGCGCCCAACCAGAATAGCGGCGACCCGCGCGGCAGTTACCCGACCTACTACTTTGACCAGATGTTGAATCGGGGCTTTGCGCCCTTCGGTGGCACACCTGTTTGCTGGACGGAGCTGGGGTATCTCTCTGGTGAGGGCTTCGATATGCCAATCCCTGCCGGCTTCGCGTGGGCCAACAACACCACACAGACTCAGAAGGCTGCCTGGCTGGCCGAAGCAGTCTCGCGCTCGGCGCAGAGTGGCCGCGTGCGCCTGATGATCATCTGGAACGTCGATTTCCCGTTCTTCACCGCAACCGACCCGATGGGTGGTTACGCGATGATCGAGCCGGGCGGTGCTTGCCGCGCCTGCGATACTGTCGGTGCGGTGATGGGAGGGTAACCGCATTTAGCGGTGCCCCACAAGCGCACAGAAAATAGAAAACAGGCTGCTCCAACGCGGGGCAGCCTGTTCAATTTACGGGCGATGGTCGGATACGGATCAATCACCAGAGGCCGTCAGCGGGGCATCACTCATGTGATAATCCTGCAAACGCGCATGATAGCCGCGCAGCACCCGCTGCCCGTGATCGTCGAAGTGCCCCTTCACGCTCCGCGCATCGATCCGCGCACGATGATCCGGTTTGGCCAACGCCGCCGAAAAACGCCGCCGCTTGCGGCGGTACTCCCAGATCTCCAGGTAGCCACCCAGCCGCCCACCCAGCAGTGCTTCCAACCCGCGCTTGATCAACGCCCAACCGCGCCGGGGCGCATGATCGTGTTCGGGGTAGAATGTGGTGGTCGCGTTGGGCAGGTGTGCATCCACCCAACCGTTGCACTGACGCAGCGCACGGTAACGATCATGGCCGTAGAGCGGCACCATCTGCGCGACTTCGTGTGCAATGTAAAGATCCTGGCAGTCCTGCGCCAAGGCGTCTTCCGCGAGCACATAATTTGGGCAGATGATCACGCCGCGCAGGCGCGCCACCCGCACCAACAGCACCGCGCACGCCCGTGCCAGCCACACCCGATGTGCCGCCGTCACGATCACGTAATCGAGGTCGTCGTGTGTGTCGGCAGCGTTGTGCATCGCCAGCGCCCCCGTCAGGGCAACCATGCGCACAAACGGCAGCCGTGCCAACCAGACGCCGTAAATCAAGGCCTGCGGCCACAGATGCGCGGAGGCTTGCTCACGCTGCCGACGCTGCGCCAGCAGGTCCGCGCGCCCGGCGCGGACCACATACCCGTCAATTTGCTGGAGCCGTGCGCGTAACGGCTGTGAAGCGGCCAGCGTTTGCGCGACCGCCGCCAGACTGATAGGGTGATCGGCGATCAGGAAATGGTGGATCTCGCGGCAGGTCATGGGGAAATCGAACACATCCGCATAGAGGACAGTGCGGAGGATGGCTGCTTCGACGGCGTTCACGGGGCTACCTTTCAAATCACTCGTGTTGCTCACGGGGCGGCAGTGCAAGGCCGCACGACAGCATTGGCGGGTGGTGGGTCACGACGCAATGAGCATAATCACCAGCGCCACAACCAAAAGTCAGAAAAACTGCATGAGGTGTTCACATCGGCGAAATTGACGACCGCTGTGCCAACCTCGCCAGCAACCGGCACATTGTCGAGACGGCCCACAGATTGGCCGTTGATGTAATAGTAAAGTGTATTCGCATCAGCGATGACGAGCAAATTGTGCTCGCCTGGCTCAATCGCGGGGTTCTCTCCGAACAGGCCCGGGTTGAAGACGCCGCTCGTCCGCTGTGACAGCCCGTAGCCGCCAGTCGCATCGATGTAAGCGAGTGCGTAGTTGTTCTCGTCCTCAAAACGGAAGACGATGCCGCAGCCACCCGGCCCCGGCGTTGTGGTTTGCAGCAGCACCGAAGCCCCCAGCGCGAAGTTGGTGTAGCGCAGGCCGCGACCTAACATCACCCGGCTGACACCGATCCCCGTCGCTTGCACCGAACTCTGCGGGACTGTCAGCGACATTTCACCCGAAGCATCGACAACGTGACGCTGTTCCAGTTCACGCACCACCAGCCGACCGTCCGAGCTGGTGCCGATTTCGTTCGGCAGCACCGGCTGCCCATCGATTTGCAGCGGCGTTGAGATGATCAGGTTATCAAACACGGCCAGAGTCTCGCTGGGCGTCGATCCAGTGGTGCCAGCGGCCAACCCGACCGCGCCGCTCGATGGCAGCGTTTGATCGCTGACACTGCCGATAAGGCCGCCATCATAAAAGAAATCGAAGCCGACGCCACGCGCCAACATCCCCAGCCGAAACCGCGTCGTACCGGGCACGATACTCGGGTGCGGCCCCCAATCGCGCAGCACTGTGGATTCGCCGCGCACGATCACCGAAAACCGCCACAGCCCTTGATCATTCAACTCGAAAAGATAGTAGTTGCTCGCCTGCCGCCGCCCAACCACCCCGACGATCCAACCAGAACCGGCGTTGTTAACGGCTGCGACCTCGGTTTCGGCGTAAAAGTCGGCTGCATTCACGGCACTGACCGGGAATGCGACCCCGGTCGTGCGCGCTGTAGCAATCCTCAATGTGATTTGGCCGCCGCTGGTGTCAGTATCGAGGCTGTCACCGAGTGGCATCCACAGCGGGGAACCGAGAAAGTCTTCGTTTGTGGCTGTCTCGGCGAACCCCGGCAGCAGTGTGAGTGTGTAGCGTCCCGCCGCGTTGTTGAAGCCGGAAACAGTCACTGTGTAGGTATCGGTGCGCGGCAGAATGATCGCTTCCAGCAGGGCATCAACGCTGTCTGGATAATTGTAGTCGTCGTTGCTGATGATCGGGCGTCCCACCCCGTCCGTGACGCTCAACACCGGGTCGAAACCGTCAGCGCCCCGCGCAATGAGCGAATAAACACTGCCGCTGGGTGCGGGGAACGTCCAAGCGTTGCTCGCGCCGGGGCCGAGATTGCCAGCCACCGGCACCAACGGGGTGAGCGGCTGTTGGTTTTGGGCTGCTAACGGCGCGCTCAGGAGCAGCAGCCCACACAACACCACAACGATCGGTGTAAATCGCGTCATGGAGGGCACACCAAGCTCATCAGGCAAACCTCACATCAGAATTCCTTCAGTTGAGGGGCCGCCATTCGGGGTACCGCGTGAGCAGCCCGTCGATGTACAGCTTGAATTCATCGGTCGTCATCTCCACGCCGCTGACCCAGCGCACATTCTCTGCTTCCATCAGGCGGCGCTGCTCACCCGCCAGCCGCAGATCCTGGCGCAGGTTGTTTTGCGGGTGGGTCTCACGCTCGCGCTTGCCGGCGAGCACTTTGAACGATTCGCGGTACTCGTAGGCCTCAAGATCGCCCGGTGGCATGAACGTGTATACAGGCAGATAGCGTTCATCACTGCGGAGCGCGCCCGCCAGCATCCAGTGACCTTTGGGCACACGCGCCCGCTTCTTGACCTCGAAGCGCCACAGGATGAGGCTCACGTCGGCGTCGGTTGCCATGTTTTCCTGCACCGCGCCGCCTTGCATGAGCCGCACACCCTTCGCGTCCAGTTGGACGGCGCGCCCGCTGGGCCAATGCTGCTTGAGGTAACGCTCCAGCACCGCAGTGCCTAAGTATGCCGCCCCGAAGCCCAGGATGATCGCTAACAGGTTCAGCCCCATGTTTGGAAGCAAGGCGTTGATGATGGCATAGCCAAACACCCAGATCACGATAAAGCTCAGCAGGATAGCCAGCCGCAACCGTCCATGCTCGCGATCAACCGGGATGGTCAGCGGTTGTTGTGTCGTTTCGAATGTCATGTGGACTCCTGTGTAGCCCCGGTCAGGGCGAAGAAGATGACCCGACCGGCCTGTGATGCAGCGGGGTCGAAGGGGTCAAGGCTGGTGGTGAGCAGCGCCGAAATGCTGAACCCCGTGCGCTGCAAAAGGGCTGCCACTGCTTGCACCGGGAACCCGCGCTGCGTGTGGACGAAGGTGCCGCGCACGAACTGCGCGGTATCGCGCCGGAAGATGGTGTAGGTGGTGGTGGTCATCAGGCGCTCGTAATCGAATTGCGGTTCAGCAAACACAACGGTATCGTCATCGCTGTAGACGCGGCGTCCGCCATGTGTACCCGCCTCGGCCAGCCCCTGAATGGTGTAGAGATCAAAGATGAACAGTTTGCCCGGCTCGAGGGTGCGTTGGGTGCTGTTAAACACCGCCTCCAACTCGCGCAGGCTGTTCAATTCATTCAGGACGTTCAATGCCAACACCATGTCCACCGGGAGCGACAATTCCAGGTGGCGCATGTCGCCCGACTGCCAGCGCAGCGGCAGCCCATCAGATTTGACATTTTGGCGTGCCGTCGTCAGCATGGCCTCGGACGCATCAATGGCCGTGACGTTCAGGCCAAGCTGATTGGCCAGCCATTGGGCGCTGCGCCCTGTCCCGCATCCCAGATCAAGGATGCTGCGCCCCACCCAATCATTCGACTGTGCCCAGTTGATCAGGCGTGGGGTCATGTCCTCTGCAAATGAGGCCATACCAATTTTATCGTAGATGGGGGCGATAAACGCATAGTCATCGGCCATGTGCAGAGTCCTTTGCGGGTGCTGGTGGTCAGCGAGTAAATAGCGGGGCGGTGGCGTAAATCACGTCGAGCGCCGCGCTGTAAATGACGACACTTTGAATGGGTTGGAAGTCGAGTGTCTCTGGGAGATCATAATGGTGATTGCCATCGGTCGCGCGCAATGGGCCAACTTCAACCTCCGCATCTTGAAAACGCAGTTCCTGCGGTGTGCTTGGGTTGGAATGCGTTGATAGGTAGACGAGCAGGTCTGGCCCAGGGACGATGGTGAAGTTTTCTAAGCGCAGCAGCGGTGCGCCATCTCCGCGCGGAAAGATGCGGATTTCGCCAATCACCGGCCCAATCGCATCCACCGCCTCCAGCGATCCGTCAGCGATGACGCCGCCTAATCCGCTCGGCCTTGACTCCTCGTCTTCCGGTGCCATGACGCGCGGTTGCAGCGACGCCTCGAACATCGCGATGGCGCGGGTGGGATTGTCTGCCGCCAGGGCCAGATAGGCCTGCTGTTGGTTGGTAGGCAGCCTGCCGAAATCGGCCTGCAAGCCTGCACGCAACCCCGGAAACGCTTCACCGCCTGCAAGCGGGTCACCTTGCAACAGCGGCAGCCATTGGGGGAATGTGAAGGTGATGATGACGAGCAGGGCACCCAGTGTGATGAGTAGTAACCTGAGACGCATGATGATGGGTCATGTGCTAATGCAACAAAAATAGCTTAGCACAGAAGCGCATATGCGGCTAGTGCGCAGGCCGCACACAGTGGCGCGTGAGTCAGCTGTTGCGCGTGGGCATACAGTATCCCTGACCGGGAACCGTGACGATATAGGTGGGTCGGCGTGGATTCTCTTCCATTTTTTGGCGCAGCCGCGAGATGTTCACCCGCAGCACCGAATAGTCGCCTTCGTACTGCTCGCCCCATACGTTGCGCAGCAAATCATCATGCGAGATTACCTGGCCCGCATTGCGCATCAGCGCCACGAGAATCCCGTATTCGATAGGCGTCAAATGCAGTTTCTTGCTGCGCAGTGTGGCCTGACGCCGCGCCATATCGACTTCGAGCTGGCGCACGGTCAGTTTCGGCTCCAGCGGCGGCGTCCAATCGACGCGGCGCAGTAGTGCCCCCACCCGCGCGATCAACTCCTCCGGTGAGAACGGCTTGACCATGTAATCATCTGCCCCAGCTTCCAGCGCCAGGACTTTGTCGCGCTCTTGCGTAAACCCGCTGATCACGATGAGTGGCAGCAGGGAATTGATGCGCACCTGCCGCAATACATCCAGCCCGTTCATATCAGGCAGGTTGATGTCCAACAGCACTAGATCAGGCGGTGTGGTACTGATCTCATGCAGGGCCAAATCGCCGCGAGCAACAGCAACTGCGACATACCCGGCATTTTCCAACAAAGTGCCGACTACTTCAGCCGTATCGCTGTCATCTTCGACGATAAGGATTTGGCGCGTTTGCTCTTCTGATAACGTCAGCATGACCCTGGCTCGGAGACAAGTGAACACAACTAAACGGAAATTCAACCTTAGCCTAATTAAAGCATAGTCTGGGGGCTTTTCGCAAATGAAGTCCTGCATGGGAGTGATGTTGGCTGCACGTGTTTAGGGGCGAAGGTGGTTCACGATGGGTTGCAATTGCGGATTATGGGGTTGCTGAGGAGTACAAACTACGCGGTTGACCAAATCACACCACGCAATATCTAGTTGTGACCTCTAGACACCCGCTATGGAAACACCAATCGTGTGGGCGATTAAGCCGATGGCGCATCGAAGCGCCCCGCTGTCATGTGTGGGGCACTAACTGGGTATAGAGGTATGGGCGGTGCAGAACTCGAATCTGCGACCTCACGCTTGTAAGGCGCGCGCTCTAACCAACTGAGCTAACCGCCCATGTCTGAAATTTGTGATGAGGTGCCAACCTCTACGATACAATGGATCTTACAACAAGCCGTCAGGTTGATCAATCCCGCGCTCGTGGCCACCGCTCGTAGGTTAGCAAGCGCTGCTCACATATGATCTGGACTGCTCATCCCCATCAGCCGCAGCGTGCGGCGGAAGACGATCTGGGCCGCGCGATAAAAACGCAGCCGCGCGCGTGCGACTTCCGGCGGGACTTCGCTGTGCAACACACGCACACCGTCGAAGATGGGGTGAAAGACGTTCGCCAACTCGAGTGCGTAGAACGCGATACGATGCGGCTCGA
Source organism: Chloroflexota bacterium (assembly GCA_010092805.1). Lineage (GTDB taxonomy): Bacteria > Chloroflexota > Anaerolineae > Aggregatilineales > Phototrophicaceae > Flexifilum. The sequence goes on from JAADYY010000077.1 coordinate 31,967, forward strand.
AGTTGCGCACCGACAACTCGATGACCTCGCCGAGTTCGAAGGCTTTGCGCAGGAAGCGCAGCTCCGCTTCACCCAATAGGCTCAAGTCAGCGTCCTCATCAGTGACGCCGCGCAGCGCCGCCTCTCGAAAGATCCCGGCACAGCGGACGTGCGCATACTGGATGTAATAGACCGGGTTCTCGTTGGATTGCTTGACGGCCAAATCCAGATCAAAGTTGAGGTGCGAGTTGTGATCGCGCGCGAGCAGGAAGTAGCGCACAGCGTCGGCGCTGGTTTGCTCAACCAGATCGTCGAGCGTCTCGAATTCGCCCATGCGCGTGCTCATACGGACTTCCTTGCCGTCACGCAGCAGCTTGACCAACTGCATCAGAATCACATTGAGCTTGTCGCCGTCTTGATCGAGCGCGCGCAGCCCGTACTGAACCACTTTCCACTGTGCGGCGTGATCCGCGCCGAGCACATTGATCAACACATCGAAGCCGCGTTCGAGCTTATCGACGTGGTAGGCGATGTCTGGCAGGGTGTAGGTCGGTTCGCCGCTGCTCTTGACCATCACGCGGTCTTTGTCGTCGCCGAACTGCGTGCTGCGGAACCAGACCGCTTCACCTTTGCCATTCGTTTCGGCTGTTGCAACCGCTTGATCGGCTGGCAACTCGTCCGGCGCGTCGGCCTGTTCATCGCCTTCGGCTGCGACCGCGCGGTAGACGTAGCCGCGCGCTTCCAAATCGGCGAGCACTTTCCAGACGGTCTCGCTTTCGTAGAGGCTGTTTTCGTTGAAAAAGTTATCGTGGGTGATGTCGATGCGCTGCAATGAACTGCGGATCATCTCGAAGATGTATTGTTCGCCGTAAGCTTTGAACGGCTGCCAATCTTCGCCGGTCAGCGCGTCGCCGCGCTCGGCTGCGAGCTGCTGACCGAGATCCTTGAGGTAGTCACCATGATAGAACGGCTTGGATTTATCCGCTTTGTCTGGGATCTCGACGGATTGCCCCAACGCTTCGAGATAGCGCGTCCGCAGGCTGTTACCCAGCACGCGCATCTGTGCGCCGGCGTTGTTGAAATAGTATTCGCGCTGCACGCTGTACCCGGCGGCTTCCAGCAGACGGGCCATGGTATCGCCGACAACCGCGCCGCGACTGCGCCCGACCGTCAGCGGGCCGGTGGGGTTGGCGCTCACGAACTCGACCTGCGCGCGCTGCCCATCGCCGAGCGCTAGTGCGAACAGATCGTCTCCCTCAGCGATGATCTGTTCGGTTTGGGCGCGCAGCCAATCCTCATTAATGAAAAAGTTGATGTAGCCTGGGGGCGCGACCTCAACTTTGCCGACGCTGTCAACGGCCATGATGTGTTTGGCGACTGCTTCAGCGATCTCAAGTGGCTTGCGTTTCGCCAACTTGGCCAGCGGCATCACCGCGACGTTGTAATCCCCTTGCTCGGCGCGCTTAGAGGGCTTGATTTCGAGTTCCGGCGGCGTAAAGTCTGGCAGATCACCAGCGGCTTGGGCCGCGCGGATCGCCTCGTTGGCCAGGCGGGTGTATGTGTGGGGCAGGATGTTCACGAAGCGGTGTCCTTGCTGTTTGGGCTGCTGACTGCGGCATTCCGGGGCATTCTAATGAGAATTGTGGTGGGACGCAAGCTGCGGCCCGGTCAGTTCGATCACGCCGTCGGCCATGACGGGCGCGCGGAAGCCGTCGGTGGGGCACACCCAACAATCGCCGTGCTCAATCAACATGGCGCTGTGGCAAACTGGGCAGCGCAGCACTTCCGCGAGCGGACGCGCCAATGTGGGCAGCGATTCGCCGGACTTGGTGCCCCACACGCGCTGATAATCGACCTGCCAATAATCGAACGTGACACGCTCCACACCCATCGACTCAAGAATGGCGCGCAGCTTGCGCTCTGACCAGGTTTTGCCTGGCATCCAGCGCCCGGTCAGCCGCTGTGTGATCAGCAGTTGACCGTTGGGGCGCAGCACCCGCACCAGCTCACGGAGCACGGCTTCCGGGCTTTCCATGAACTCCAGCGACTCCAGGCAGGTGACGACGTCAAAGGTGTCGTCGGGAAACGGCAGATCCTCGGCGGGTGCCCACAGCAGAATGGTCTGTTCAGCGTGTGTGCGCTCATCGTGCAGCTTGGCGGCGGCTTGAGTCAGCATTTTGCGGCTCAAATCCAGCGCGATGACCCGGCCCTGAAACAGCGGATGACGGGCCAGCGCCAACGGCAGGCGACCTGTGCCGGTCGCCACATCGAGGACGAGCGGTGCTCGCAGCGACGCCAAAGCACTCATGATCGGCTGCGCCAGAAACATATGATCGTATTCGCGCCGGAAGTTCTTGACGCGGTCGTAGCGATCCGCGTAGCGATCATACAGCCAAATGACGACCCGCCGCCCCAGGTAGACACCTTCCGTTTCGATGAGCAGCCACCAGCCTAACCCGATCAAGCCGAGCACCAGCAGCCCGATCACCGCTAGCAGGCCGACATCAGTCACGGAGCCAGCCCTGTTCGCGCAGCCAGGGCGCGCAACCCGCCACACCATCTGCCAGCGCGATACGCGGCGACCAGCCCAACAGCTCCTGGGATTTGGTCATCTTGATCGTCTGGTGCTGCTGCGTCCAGTTAAAGAAGTCCGGCAAGGCGCGCGCTTCATGAGCGGGCGGTGAGGCCAACATCGCGATCCCGGCAAGCGCGTAGCCCAACATGGGGGGCAGCGCCAGCCAATTGTTGTGGCCCGCGAGCCGTGCGTACAAACCCAGAAATTCACGCCAGGTTGGGGCGGGGTCCGGCGAGCAGTTGAAAGTTTGATTGTGTGCTGCCGGGTGAGTCGCCAAGACGACCAATTGATCGACGACATCATCCACGTGGATCGGGTGGCTGGAGCCGCTGCCATCGCCGAACCAGGGTGTTGGGTTGAGCCGTGCGAGCCGGAACAGCCCGCCAGTCCAGGGCTGTGATCGCGGCCCGTAGATGAAAGCTGGCCGGTTGATTGCGTAACTGAGATTATGTTCGGCGCACACTCCACGGACGACGGCTTCCCCCTGGTTTTTCGTGACGGCGTAGGGCGAGATGCCGGGCGCAGGCTGCATATCCTCAGTGACATCGCCGGGCTGGGCGGTACCGTAAACACCAATCGTGCTGACATGGATGAGCCGCTGTACGCCAGCAGCGGCAGCCGCACGTGCAACTGCGCGCGTCCCTTCGACGTTGACGGCCTGCTGTTCCGCCCAGCCGCGAAACGCAGCCGCCACATGAAAGACATATGCGCAGCCAGCGACCGCTTGCATTATGGTGTTCGCATCGGTGACGTCACCGATGACAATTTCGATGCCGCGCGCCCGTAGCAACTCGGCTTTGGCGGCGGAGCGGGCCAACGCCCGGACGTGTGCGCCATCGTCCGCCAGGCGCAGTGCCAGCGCCCCGCCTAAAAATCCTGTTGCCCCGGTGACGAAGACTTGCTGTCCGCTGAGTGTCATCGCAGATTTCCTTTGCTTGCGTTCATCGGTGTTGTGGATAGCGCGACTCTAACTCGATTCCACCCATCTACGGAACACCGATCTTCGGTCGATCTGCACGATCATCCAGCGATCATTCAGGGGGCAGCGCGTAAATGCCCAGATGATTGCCAATGGGGCGCTCGCGGCCCGGTATACGATTGTGGATCGGTGAGTTGAGGATGAGCGGCGCGCCGCCCGGCCCGGCGATGGTCAGCGAAACCGAGCCGCCGCCGTCCATGTTGAGCGCCTGATGTGCCCCGTATTCGATGGCGATTTCCGCCAGCTCGATCAAGCTGACGCCTTCGCTGTAATTCGGCTGTCGTCCATCCACCGCGATCAGGATCAGTGTGCGCCCTAAAGCATCAATGGCGATAGCGGTGCGTGGGTGATTCTGAAGGACGAAGCCTGTCCGGCGCATGGGCGCGACCCCGCCATTTTCAACGATCATCGGTGTGCCAGAGATCGCGTTGTCGTCGTCATTATTTGGCCGGTTGAACGCGACGCGATTATTGGCGGAGATGAACACGGTATCGAAATTGCGGCTGTAGCCGCGTGTGTAGATTTGCCCATCGGAGATCGCCAGCCCGCGTACAGTCACCAGATCTTGAGTGTGTGGGTAGTAATCAAGTGGGCCGAAGTCACGCCAGGGATCGAAGAAGTCCCCGTTGATCGCCACTTGCAGGTTGTAGGCGTCGAGGAACTGCGAGACGGTTTGGGCGGGCAACCCGCGATCATCGGGGGTGGGGTCGGGGGTGACGAGAAAATCGATGCCCGCCGCAGCGAGATCGACG
>JAADYY010000078.1 GCA_010092805.1 Chloroflexota bacterium
AGGCAAGCAGGCACTCCGTAGGCTCCGTAGCGGAGCCAACCGTTGGCTGGTCGGCTCTGCATCAAACCCACGCCCTGTAGCGCGTCAGCACATCGACTGATGTGTCTCTCAATCAGGCAAGGACTTGGTTGAGAGGGGACGCAAGTCAATCGTCCACGTGCAATCCAACGATCGCCAAGCATCGGCTCCGCGGAGTCAGGGGCAAGCCACGCGCTTTAGCGGCTGGTATTGACCCTTTTTGAGTCTGGTGGATAATTTAACCATCGTTATCTGCCAGACTCGCGGGATTTACACCCCGCAGTCGCCCACTATTGGCTGAATGAATATGACGAAGAAAGCAGGTGTCAGCGTGGTGCGGAGGATCGCTTCCGCGCCGCGTTCGATTACTGGTCGCCCTAACTGCAACCGCCGTTATAATTGTCGCATAAATCTCAAACCGAAGTGAGCGAAGCAAGCAGGGAGGCTGGTTTTGTTTAAAGAAGTCAAAGCGCGAGTCGACATTCCCCAACTCGAGCAGGCGCAGCTCGATCATTGGCGTACAAACCGCATCTTCGAGCGTTCTGTGGAAGAGCGTGAAGGCGGCCCGGTCTACGTGACCTACGAAGGCCCGCCGACGGTCAACGGGGTGCCCGGTGTGCATCATGTGTTGGCGCGTGCCTTCAAGGATCTATTCCCGCGTTACAAAACGATGCGCGGTCATTACGTGCTGCGGAAAGGCGGCTGGGATACGCACGGCCTGCCCGTCGAGCTGGCGACCGAAAAGGAACTCGGCTTCACCGACAAGCGCCAGATCGAAGAGTACGGCGTCGCGGCGTTCAATGAGCGCTGCCGTCAGAGCGTGCTGCGCAACATTGGCACATGGGAACGCTTCACCGAACGCATGGCGTACTGGACGGATCTCGACAACGCTTACGTCACCTTCACCAACGATTACATCGAAAGCATCTGGTGGATTCTGCGCCAGTTCTGGGATAAAGACCTGATCTACAAGGGGCACAAGGTCGTCCCGTACTCCACGCTGATCGGGACGCCACTGAGCAGTCACGAAGTCGCGCTAGGCTACCGCGTGGTCAAAGATCCGAGCGTGTATGTCCGCTTCCCGCTCCGTGATCAGCCGGGGGTGTACTTCCTGGCATGGACGACCACCCCCTGGACACTGCCCGCCAATGCGGCGCTGGCGGTTGGCGAGGACATCGACTATGTGCAGGTGGAGGGGCCGACCCGCGACGGCGACAGCACCGAAAACCTGATCCTGGCGGCGGAACTCGTCGAGAAAGTGCTGTTCAACGCCGAGAATTATCAGGTGGTCAAGCGCTTCAAAGGTAAAGAACTGCTGGGGCTGCGTTACAGCCCGCTGTATACCTTCATCCCGGTTGAAGAAGATCACGCCTACGTTGTCGCGGGCGATTTTGTGAGCACCGAAGACGGCACAGGCATCGTCCATATCGCGCCGGCATTCGGTGTGGACGATATGGAAGTGGGCAAGACGAACGGCCTGCCGTTGATCATGACGGTTGACTCTGCCGGGAAGTTCACCGATGCCGTCACAAACTTCCGGGGCATGTGGTTCAAGGACGCCGACCCTGAGATCATCGTTGACCTTAAGGGGCGCGGCTTGCTGTACCGTTCGGAGAAATACGAGCACAATTATCCGCACTGCTGGCGCACCGACGCGCCGCTGATGTACGTCGCGCGCGACTCGTGGTTTATCGAGACGACGCGCTTCCGCGACAAGATGATCGCGCAGAACCAGACGATCAACTGGGTGCCGGGGCATGTGCGTGAGGGACGTTTCGGTAACTGGCTCAACGATCTGAAGGATTGGGCGCTCGGTCGTGAGCGGTATTGGGGTACGCCGCTGCCCATCTGGGTCGATGACCAAACGGGTGATATGCACTGCGTTGGCAGTGTCGCCGAATTGAGCGAACTCGCAGGCCGCGATCTGTCGGAGCTGGATTTGCACCGCCCGTATGTGGACGAGATCACCTTCCCCAACCCGAAGGGCACGGGCGGCACCATGCGCCGCATCCCTGAGGTGATCGATGTGTGGTTCGACAGCGGCGCGATGCCGATGGCGCAGTGGGGCTACCCCATGCACCATCAGGAGCGCTTTGAGCAGCAGTTCCCGCCGGATTACATCTGCGAGGCGGTCGATCAGACGCGCGGGTGGTTCTACACCCTGCACTCGATCAGCACGATGCTGTTCGAGAAGACCTCGTACAAGAATGTCATCTGTCTGGGCTTGATCCTCGATGCCGAGGGGCAGAAGATGTCCAAGAGCAAGGGTAACGTGATCGACCCCTGGGACATCATGAATCTGCACGGCGCGGATGCCTTCCGCTGGTACCTGTACACATCTGGCCCGCCCGGCGAGCCGCGCCGCTTCTCCAGCGATCTGGTGGGCGAGATCGTCAGCAAGTTCTGGCTCACGCTGTGGAACACCTACAGTTTCTTCGTCACCTACGCGAACGTTGACGGCTGGACGCCCGCCAGCGAGCAGCCGCCCGTCACCGAGCGCAGCGCGCTCGATCAATGGCTGCTGGCAGAACTGCATCAACTCGTCAAGCAGGTGACTGAAGCGCTCGATAGCTACGACGTGCCCAACGCCACGCGCCCGGTGCAGAATTTCGTTGAGGTATTGAGCAACTGGTATGTGCGCCTGGGCCGGGATCGTTTCTGGAAGAACGAAAGCGATACCGATAAGCTGGGGGCCTATGCCACACTGTACGAGACGTTGGTCACCGTCACCAAGCTGATCGCGCCGATGATGCCGTTCCTGAGCGACGAATTGTATCGCAATCTGGTGCTGGCAGGCGGCCAGCCCGGCCCGGACAGCGTGCATCTGGCGGCGTGGCCGGAACCCAACGACGCAGTGATCGACCAGCAGAAGATCGATCAGATGCGGCTGGTGCAGCGGATGGTTCGTCTGGGGCGTTCGGCGCGCGAAGTCGCCGAGATGGGCGTGCGTCAGCCGCTGGCGAAAGCGTTGTTTGTGGCACGCTCCACCGCAGAAGCTGAGTCGGTCAAGCAGTTGAGCGAGCTGATCCTCAGCGAGCTGAACGTCAAAGCGCTGGATACGCTGAGCGACGCTGGTGCGGTCGTCGAATACAAGCTCAACCCGCTGCCGAGTTTGCTAGGGCGCAAGTTCGGGAAGGATTTCCCGCGCGTACAGAAGGTGCTGCGCGAAGGCGAACAGGCCGATGTGCGCCAGTGGGCCGAAACACTTTTGCGCGGCGACAATGTGACTGTCGCGGTGGACGGGCAGGACTTCGAGGTCACGCCGGAGGAAGTGCAGGTGCTGCGCGAGTCGGGTGAGAATTTCGCCATCGCCGAAGATAGTGGGTACTTGGTGGCGCTGGATACTTATCTGACTGAGGATCTCAAGCGGGAGGGGTTGGCCCGCGAGATCGTGCGGCGCATCCAGAGCCTCCGTAAGTCGGCTGATTTCGAGGTTCAAGATCGAATCGTGCTGCACTACAGCGGCAGCGAACGGCTGACGGCGGCAATTGCGCAGTTCGCCGAGTACATCCAGACGCAAACCTTGGCGCAGTCGCTGGAACCGCAGCAGCCGGGCGATGGCTTCTTCTGCGAAGACTTCAACGTCGATGGCGAGGAGCTGTCGCTGGGGGTCAAGCGCGTCGAGGCATAGTTGTTCGCATTAGACGAAAGCCCAGCGCAGAGCAGGTGCCCCGCAGGTACTTGCTCTGTTTTTTTGCCAGGATCGGGTGGCTGCCTAGCGAAATTGGATAAATCTGCACAGCATTCATTGTGGATAATCACTATGCTATTGCGCCAATTGTCTCACTACAATCATTGGGGTGCAAAACTGGATTAGACACAATGACTGAAAATTCAAGCGTCACCTTGCAGGCGCTGCTGCAATTTGCGCTCCCCTGGGGCACGACGTTGGTGACGGACTCGCCGGAAAAGCGGATCACATGGGCGGTGATGGTGCGTGCGCAACCGCCCGCCTTCCCGGACGTGAGCGGCGGCGAATTGGCGCTGGTTTCAATGGATTTGCTGCGCACCTACGACACCCGCATCACGCTCGCGGAGGTGGTGCGCGGCCTCTCGGAGGTGGGGGTGCAAGCCGTTGCAACCAGCGCCGAGATCTCGCAAACGGCGATCACAGTTGCGCGTGAGGCCGGGGTCGAGCTG